>VAZH01000165.1 GCA_005884465.1 Alphaproteobacteria bacterium
TATCCCGCGACCCTGGCGGTGGAAAATGTCTCTGCCGGGTATCACACCCTGGCGGAAGCGTTTTCCGGCTGGCGCGATTCGCCCCCGCACCGGGCAAATATGCTGAAAAATGGTGTCACAAAATTAGGCATCGCTGCCAGTTATGCTCCAAATACCAAGTACAAGGTGTTTTGGACGCTCATTCTGGCATCATCACAAACGGGATAATCGCGGCGTGATCGGCGTTTATTGTTTCGCTGATTGACGTCGTCGCCAACTGACGCCACGGTGCGATGGCTTTTGATTAATTGATCGGCGGTTATGACGGATCACTCCAGTCCAGCGCCTGCAAGCACGCCCGCGAAGGCGCAGCGCGTGCTTGTTCTGCAAGGCGGCGGCGCGCTCGGCTCCTATCAGGCCGGCGCCTATCAGGCATTGTGTCACTTCGATTTCGAGCCGGAGTGGATTGCCGGCATCTCGATCGGCGCCATCAACGCCGCGATCATCGCCGGCAATGCGCGCGAAAAACGGGTCGGGCGTCTCAAGGAATTCTGGGAGATGGTTTCTGCGCCAGTACCATGGAATCCGATCACGAAGAGCGACCGCGGCCGTTCGCTCTTCAACGAAACCAGCGCCGCCTTGATCGCCACCTTCGGCGTCCCCGGCTTTTTTACGCCGCGTTTTCCCCCGGCGCCGCTGTGGCCGCAGGGCAGCCCGCAATCAGAGAGCTATTACGACACCGCCCCGCTTCAAAAAACGCTGGAGCGCCTGGTTGATTTCGACCGCATCAACGACCTGAAGACCCGGCTCAGCGTCGGTGTGGTAAGTGTGACGACTGGCAATTTCAGATATTTCGATAATGTCGAGTTCAAGAAGCTGGGCAAGAAGATCGGGCCCGAACATATCATGGCGTCCGCCGCGTTGCCGCCGGGCTTTCCTTCGATCGTCATTGAAGGCGAGCATTTCTGGGACGGCGGCATCGCCTCCAATACGCCGCTGGATTATGTGCTGGATGAAGGAGGCAGGAACGACCTCTTGATCTTTCAGGTCGATCTGTTCAGTGCGCGCGGCCCCCTGCCTGTTTCACTCCTCGATGCCGCGGAACGCGAGAAAGACATCCGTTTTTCCAGCCGGACCCGCATGAACACCGACAAGAACAGGCAGATTCACAATGCTCGCAAGGCGGTGCGCGACCTGATCGGCAAATTGCCCGATGATCTCAAGAACGATCCATCGGTCGAATTTCTGCGCGAAGCCGCCAAGGAAAACACCGTCACCGTGGTGCACCTGATCTATCGCAGCAAGAACTACGAATCCTCTTCCAAGGATTATGACTTTTCACACGTCGGCATGGTCGAACATTGGGGCGCGGGCGCGCGCGACGTTCATCTCTCGATGCGTCACAAGGAATGGCTCGAGCGGCCGCAATCCGGCGAAACCATGGTGACTTACGATCTCGTGGGAGACAGCACCGAAACCCTCGGCGGCAAACAGGAGCGTAAATGATGGGTACCTTGACAGGCAAGACCGCCGTGGTGACCGGTTCGACCAGCGGCATTGGACTGGCGTATGCGCGCGCCTTTGCCAGCGCCGGCGCCAACATCGTCCTCAACGGCATGGGTGCGCCCGCCGACATCGAGAAGGAGCGGGCCAGCATCGAGGTGGATTTCAAGGTCAAGGCGGTGCATTCGCCCGCCGACATGACCAAGCCCGGTGAGATCGCCGAGATGATCGCGCTGGGAGAAAAGACGTTCGGGTCGGTCGACGTCCTCGTCAACAATGCCGGCATCCAGTTCGTGTCGCCGATCGAGGAGTTTCCGCCCGAGAAATGGGACGCCATCATCGCGATCAACCTGTCATCGGCTTTTCATGGTATCCGCGCCGTCGTGCCCGGCATGAAGAAGCGCGGCTGGGGCCGCATCATCAATACCGCTTCCGCGCATTCGCTGGTGGCCTCGCCGTTCAAGGCGGCTTACGTTTCCGCCAAGCACGGCATCGCCGGCCTCACCAAGACCGTGGCGCTGGAGCTCGCGACCTTCAAGATCACCTGCAACTGCATTAGTCCTGGGTATGTCTGGACGCCGCTGGTCGAGAAGCAGATTCCCGACACCATGAAGGCGCGCAACCTGACCAAGGAGCAGGTCATTCGCGACGTGCTGCTGGCGGCGCAGCCGACCAAGGAGTTTGTCACCTCCGAACAGGTCGCGGCGCTGGCGTTGTTTCTCTGCGGCGACGACGCGGCGCAGATCACCGGCGCCAATCTTTCGATCGACGGCGGCTGGACCGCGGAATAGCAAGCTGTCCTGCGCCGCGAAATCGGGGCATCCAATGCGCCGCGGCTTCTGAGCAAAAAACACTGCTGGGGCATCGTCATTCCGGGGCATGCGAAGCATGAACCCGGAATCTCGAGATTCCGGGCTCGCGCTAACGCGCGCCCCGGAATGACAACTTGGCGAAACCGCCCTACTCCAGATTGATGTTGAACTCGTAAGCGCGGTCGCCGCCGACCAGGGTCAATTTGAGCGCAGCACCCTCGGGCTTCGCGCCCGGAGGCAGGCCCTCGAGTTCGAAGGCGAAGCGCGTGATCCCGGGCGGGCTGTGTTCCAGCAGTTTCGGAACCGGCAGCGCCCAGTCTGGCGTCGGTCCTTCGACAAACAGATTGACGGCCCGGGTGTCGGGCACGACCACGTCGACCAGCACCGTGGATTTCCCGTCGCGCTTGACGTCACGGATGGTCAACGGGTTGGGGTCTCCGACATTGGCCGGCTTGGGCACGGTGTCGAGCGCCGCGAACAGCGCACTGTCCTCAGTGCTCGCCACGCTGGTGATGGCGAGTTCGGCGCTGGCCTCGACGGGAATGCAGAGTTTCTCGCAAACCGCGTAGTTGATATCGGCGCGAAGCGTCACTGGCTTGTCGGCATTTTTGGCGACAATGCGCAGCGGCAGCACGACCTGGTTGTGATAGCCCAACGAATAGCCGCCGGAGCCGTCGTCAAATTTCGTCGGAGCCGGCCACAGCACGGTGACGGCCTCGATATTTTCCGATTTGGAGAAATCGAAACGCGGCGGCACGCCGGAATCGCCAGGCGTCCGCCAATAGGTTTTCCATCCCGGCTGCAGCTGAAAGGCGATGCCGCCCAGCAGCACTGCCCCGCTGCGCGATCCCGCCAGCAGCCGGACCGCGGAATGTCCATCCCGTTGCCATGGCGAGGCATCCTCGGCGCGGGCCTCGATGGCCAGGGATGACGCCAATAAAGCTGCGGCAAAGCCGAGCGCGGCACGCATGGGAACTATGACGATCATGAGACGTCTTTACAGGCAAGGCAGGTTGCAAACCATTGAATTGCTTGTGATCTGATTCTGGAGGCGGCGAGAAGCTTGATTGACAGAACCGGCACCCAATATCAGGATGTCATCAACCGAGAGTCCTTTGCGGATGGACCCTGAAGGCAAAACACCAAGGATTGTTGGCCGCGAAGCCGCCGGCATCGGCGACAATTCGTCCGGGCGCGGCTATCTCGACGGTCAGCTGCTGATCGCGATGCCGGTGATGGGAGATCCGCGCTTCGAGCGTTCGGTGATCTATCTCTGCGCGCATTCCTCCGAAGGCGCCATGGGCATCATCGTCAACCGCCCGGCGGGCAGTATCGACTTTCCCGAATTGCTGGTGCAGCTCGACATCATCAAGAAGGCGGATCAGATCAAGCTGCCGGAAAACGCCGAGACCATGAAGGTGCTGAAAGGCGGCCCGGTCGAGACCGGCCGCGGCTTCGTGCTGCATTCGAGCGATTTCTTCATCAAGGATGCCACCCTCAAGATCGACGACGGAATTTGCCTGACCGCGACGGTGGATATTTTAAAGGCGATCGCGAAGGGCGCCGGGCCGAAGCACGCCATCCTCGCGCTCGGCTATGCCGGCTGGGCGCCCGGACAGCTCGAAACCGAAATCCAGGACAACGGCTGGCTGCACTGCGACGCCGATCCGGACCTGATCTTCGGCGGCGATATCGAGGAAAAATACCTCCGCGCCCTGCGCAAGATCGGGATCGATCCCGGCATGCTCTCGAACGAAGCCGGACATGCGTGAATGTTCTGGTCATTGCCGGGCTTGACCCGGCAATCCATCCTCTTCGCAAGACTCTCATGAAGATTGATGGATACGCGGGTCAAGCCCGCGTATGACGGTGTGTGCGTTGAAGCGTGCAGTGCAGCTTACTCCGCCGCTTGCTGCGCAACCGTCGGCTCGGTGCCTGCCACTGTGGCGCGGCGCATGTCGCGCGGCTGCGACTGGTCGTAGCGCCGCACCCGGTGCATGGTCTGGCGGTTGTCCCACATCACAAGGTCATGCAGCGTCCATTTGTGGACGTAGACGAATTGCGGCTGCGTGGCGTGCTCGGTGAGGTCGCGCAGCAACAGCCGCGCCTCCGGCACGCTCATGCCCACGATCGCGCCGGCATGCGACGACAGATACAGCGACTTGCGGCCGTGCACCGGATGTGTCCGCACCAGGCGCTGCAGCACCGGCTTGAACATCTGCTTTTCTTCCTCGGTGTAATCGGCAAATCCCAGCGAGCCGCGGGAATACATCAGCGAATGCTCGCAGATCAGGTCCTCGATCTCTGCCTTGGTCTCGTCGTCGAGCGCGTCATAGGCCGCGCGCATGTCGGCGAATTCGGTATTGCCGCCCTTGGGGTTGACCACGCGCGCCGACAATAGCGAAAACTTCGCCGGAATCGGGCGGAACGAGCTGTCGGAATGCCACAGGCAGTTGCCAAGGTTGAACAAATGAGCGCGGCTGTCGCGCGGCAGTGGCGTGCCGTCCTTGCCGAGGTTGGAGACGTCGTTAAGTCCGGTGTCAAGCCGAGAATCCTGCGGCTTGACAATATTGCCGCCGCGCGGATTTTCGCGTTCGCCGAAATTGCGCGCGAACGCCATCTGCTGTTCGTCCGAGATGTCCTGATTGCGGAACAGCAGCACGGCGTATTTATCCATGCCGGCTTCGATATCCTTGGCCTCCCGCGACGTCAGCGGCTTGCGCAAATCGACGCCCGTGACTTCACCGAAAAAATGCGGGTGAAGCGGCCGGATCGAGACAGTCATGGCGTTTCTCCTGATCGGGGGATGCGGTTGGCCCGCTCCATTTGCGTGAAAAGCTACTCCCGGACATTGCGATGTCAACGTCGCCCGACGCATGCGGCGCCTACATCCTGTCATGCCCGGACCTGATCCGGGCATCCATCAATCTTCGCAACGGCGTTTTTCAGTATCGATGGATTGCCGGGTCAAGCCCGGCAACGACGAGGTCACAAGGGCGTCAGGCGTTGCGGGCCATCAGGCCGCCGTCCACCGGGATGATCGCGCCGGTCAGGAACGACGCCGCCGGCAGGCACAGGCTCAGCGTCATGTGGGCGACCTCCTCGGGATCGCCGTAGCGGCCGAGTGCGGTTCTGCGCCTGGCGTAGATCGCCTTGTGCTCATCACTGATCCGCGCCGTCATGCCTGTCGTGATCGGCCCCGGACAGATGCAGTTCACGGTGATGCCGTCGCGGCCGAGTTCCACCGCGAGCGAACGCGTCAACCCGACCACGCCGGCTTTCGCCGCCGAATACGGACTGTGCAATGCGGTGGCGCCGAGTGCTTCGGTGGAAGAGATGTTGACGATCCGCGGAGATTTCGACTTGCGCAAGTGCGGCAGCGCCGCGCGGATCACGCGTTGATGCGCCGTGAGCATCACGGCCAGTCCCTTCGCCCACGCCTCGTCATAGCCCTCATGGTCGATCGCGACGCGCACCGAAATGCCGGCGTTGTTGACGACGATATCGAGCCCGCCGAAATGCGCCGCGATATCGTTGACGACGGCCGCAATGTCATCGCGATTGGCAACGTCGAGCGCCCAGGCCTTCGCGGTTCCACCGCTCGCTGCGATCTCTGCGGCGACGGCTTGCGCGCCCTCGGCCGCATAGTCGGTCACGGCGACGTTGGCGCCTTCGGCTGCGAACACCCGCGCGGTGGCGCGGCCCATGCCGCTGGCCGCGCCGGTAACCAAAACGCTCAATCCTTTAACCGACCGGCTGAGTTGTTTGAAATCGGACATCGCGATGCTCGCTGAAGATGATGCCGTGCACTGTAGGATTGACAAGGCTGGCACCGATCCGCAGAGAGGTCAAACCACGCGAAATAGAGGATCGAGGGTGCGATGAACGAACTGGATTTCAGCGGCAAGCGGGTTCTGGTGGTGGGCGGCTCCAGCGGCATCGGTAACGGCATCGCACAGGCGTTCCGGGCCAGGGGCGCGCGCGTGCATGTCTGCGGTACCCGCGCACGGGCCGCCGATTATTCTCCGGACGAGGGGTCGCATCTCGAGGGCCTCGACTACGCGCAGCTCGACGTCAGCGATGCCAACGCGATCGAGAATTTCAAGCCATCGTTCGACCGG
>VAZH01000166.1 GCA_005884465.1 Alphaproteobacteria bacterium
GATGTTGATCGCGGTGGTCGTCGTGGTCGCAAACTTCACGGTTGATATGGTTTACGCGATGGTCGACCCGCGCATCCGCTACACGGATTAGGAGGCAATTTGGCAACGATCAACTACGATACCGAACTGAGACGCGCGGGCGCCCATTCCACCCAGGGCTGGCGCAAGCTGACGATCCTTGCGCAACGCCACGTGCTCGGCGCTGTCGGCCTGATCATCATGGTGATTTTTGTGCTGACTGCGATATCCGCCGATTTCATCAGCCGCTTCGATCCGCTCAGCGTCGATTCCGCGCATCGGCTTGCGGCGCCCGATGCACGGCACTGGATGGGCACGGACTCCTTTGGCCGCGACGTCTGGAGCCGGATCATTCACGGCGCGCGCATATCGCTGGCGGTCGGCATCGGCTCGACCGCGCTTGGCTCGTCGATCGGCGTCATGATCGGTCTGGTGTTCCAGCGGATTACCGATATTCTGCAAGCCTTGCCACTATTGGTCCTGGCGCTGGTGATGACGGCGGCCCTGGGGCCGTCGTTGCCGAACGTGATCATCGCGATCGCCATCCCGCTCATCCCCATAGTCGCCCGGGTAATCCGCGCCAATACCCTGGCGCTGCGCGAGCTTCCATTTATCGAGGCCGCCAAATCGATCGGCATGAGCGAGATGCGGATTGCGGTTCGGCACGTTCTGCCCAACACGCTGGCGCCGCTGATCGTGCTGGCCACCGCTCAGCTCGGCTCGACCATTCTCACGGAAGCGTCGCTGTCGTTCCTCGGTCTCGGCATTCCCGAACCCTATCCGTCGTGGGGGCGCATGCTGTCGGAATCCGCGGCAGAATATGTCCGCGTCGCACCATGGCTTGTGATTTTCCCGGGCGTGGCGATCAGTCTTGCGGTGTTCGGCACCAACCTGTTTGGCGACGCGCTTCGCGACATCCTCGACCCGAGGCAGCGCGGCTGATGAGCGAAGCATCAATCGGAGAGATGGTTCTCGACGTGAAGGGCCTGCAGACGGTTTTCTTCACAGCGTCGGGGCTGTTCAGGGCTGTCGATGACGTTTCGTTCAATGTTCGTTGCGGCGAGACCCTGGCCATCGTCGGCGAGTCCGGATGCGGCAAGAGCGTGACTGCGCTTTCGATCATGCGCCTCGTGCCCGATCCGCCGGGCAGGATTATCGGCGGCTCCGTTATGCTCGAAGGCACCGACGTTCTCGATCTCGACGAAGACGAAATGCGGGCAATTCGCGGAAATCGCATCTCCATGATCTTCCAGGAGCCGATGACCTCGCTCAATCCCGTGATGCGGATCGGAGATCAGATTACCGAGGCGGTGCGCCTGCATCGAGCGATGACGCAGAAGGAGGCGTGGAGCAAGGCCGTCGAAATGCTGCGCCTGGTCAGGATACCCGTGCCCGAGCGGCGCGCGCTCGAATATCCGCACCAGCTATCGGGAGGAATGCGCCAGCGCGCGATGATCGCCATGGCGCTCGCCTGCCGGCCGGCGCTGTTGATCGCCGACGAGCCGACCACTGCGCTCGATGTGACAATTCAAGCCCAGATATTGGCGTTGATCCTCGATCTGCAAAAAGAGCTCGGCATGGGATTGATCCTGATCACGCATGATCTCGGCGTGGTCGCCCAGACGGCGCAGCGCGTGATCGTCATGTATGCCGGCAAGAAGGTCGAAGAGGCTGACGTCGAGACCTTGTTCGCCAACCCAAAGCACCCCTACACCCGCGGTCTGATGGCCTCGATCCCGGCCGTGCTCTCGCTTGGCGCGAAAGCCGATGCGCGACTGGTCGAGATTCCCGGCATGGTGCCCTCCTTGACCCGGCTGCCAAAGGGCTGCGCGTTCGCGCCGCGCTGTCAACTCGCGATCGCACGCTGCCGCGAGGAATACCCGCCGCTGGAGGCGCAAGGCGAAGGTCATGTGGCAGCGTGCTGGCGCGCGACGGAACTAGCGGGATTGCCATGACTGACGCGCGCGCCCTGCTCGAAGTATCGGACCTGGTCAAGCACTATCCGGTGCGAAGCGGCATCCTCCGTCGCAAGGTCGGCACCGTGCATGCCGTGGATGGCGTCAGCTTCACGGTTGGCGTCGGAGAAACCCTCGGCCTGGTCGGCGAGTCCGGCTGCGGCAAATCGACGGTGGCGCGCAGCATCCTGCGCCTCGTCGAGCCGACCGGCGGCAGCATCCGCCTTAATGGGCTGGATATCACCCATCTCGGCAAGGCGGACTTGCGCCCTCATCGACGATCGATGCAGATCGTGTTCCAGGACCCGTTCGCTTCCCTCAATCCCCGGATGACGGCGGGCGACATCGTGGGGGAGCCACTCAGCGTCCATGGTCTGGCGGCAGGAAGCAAAAAGCGCGACCGGGTCGCCGAACTGTTCCAGCAGGTCGGGCTTCGGCCGGATCAAATGCAAAACTACCCGCACCAGTTCTCCGGCGGCCAGCGCCAGCGCATCTGCATCGCGCGCGCTTTGTCGCTCGGGCCAAGCCTGATCGTGTGCGACGAGCCGGTATCGGCACTTGACGTGTCGATTCAGGCCCAAGTGATCAATCTGTTGATCGACCTGCAGCGCCAGCATCATTTTTCCTATCTGTTCATCGCGCATGATCTCGCTGTGGTGGCCCATATCAGTCACCGCGTCGCGGTGATGTATCTCGGCCGCATCGTCGAAACCGCAGAGAAACGCGAACTGTTCGCCAATCCCCGCCACCCCTATACGCAGGCCTTGCTGGCGTCCGTTCCGGTTGCAAATCCCAGGATAAAACGCCTCAAGGCGCTGGTTGAAGGCGACGTGCCGAGCCCGATCAACCCGCCATCGGGCTGCGCCTTCCACACCCGCTGTCGCTATGTGATGGATCGCTGCCGGATCGAGACGCCTGCGTTGCTTGAAGCCGGGCCGCAGCATCAGGTCGCGTGTTTCCTCAATGGAGGGACGGGGCGGGGGGCTTAGTCGGTCATGGCCGGGCTCGTCCCGGCCATCCACGTCTTCTTGGCGCTATGCTGTTAAGACGTGGATGCCCGGCACAAGGCCGGGCATGACGACTATTGCTGTGATGCAGACTGAGCGTCCGCTTCGATCTCGACCACAATTTTTCCGGTCGTCAGTTGCTCCCCCTCCGCAACATCGATGGCGGAAATCGTGCCCGAGATCGGCGCGGTGTGCACGTGCTCCATCTTCATGGCTTCCAGCGTCATCACCGGCTGGCCGGCCGCAACGCGCTCGCCCTGCTTGACCAGGACCGCAACGACACGGCCGCTCATCGCCGCGCGAACCTTTCCGTCGCCGCCGCTGGCAGCAGCAGCCGCTGCCGGCGCGGCCAGAGTGAGATCACGGACCGAAAGCGTGACGCCCCGGTGCAGGATGTAAAGCCGGTCGCGATCGCGCAAAAACCTTGCCGATTCCATTACGTCGTTGACACGGAAACGAATGGCATCGCGGCCGAGTTCGTCGATCTCGAACCGGCACTCGCCGCCGTCGATGTTTGCGACATAACCGCTGTCGCGCCTGCGCACGATTTCGAGATCGTGGATGCCGTGATCGAGCTCAAGGCGGACCGGCATTGGAAACGTGGCTGCCAGCGTTCGTCCGCTCCGCCATGGCGGCGCGTTAGCGTCGGTCACATACAGGAGCAACGCCGCAAGGGCCGCTTCCGAAGCTGCATCCTTGCGCGGCGCCAGCAGAACGTCGCGATATTTAGCGATAAAAGCCGTGGTCGCTTCGCCTGACGCGAAGACAGGGTGCCGCAAGCAAGCGGCGAGAAACGCCTGATTGGTGGTGACGCCGAAGGCCGCGGTTTGTTCGAGGCCGTGAATAAGCCTGCGTCGCGCCTCGTCGCGGGTGGCGCCGTGACTGATGATTTTCGCGATCATCGAGTCGTAAAACGGCGGAATTTCGGAACCGGATTGCAGCGCGTGCTCGACACGCAATTCATCCGACATTTGCCACAGCCCCATCCGTCCCGATTGCGGCATGAAATCGCAAGTCACATCCTCCGAGCACAGCCGCACCTCGATCGCGTGCCCGGCGAACTTTATCTCATCTTGGCTCGGTCCGAGCGGTTCGCCAGCGGCAACACGCAGTTGCAACTCGACCAGGTCGAGCCCGGTGATCGCCTCGGTGACGGGATGCTCGACCTGCAGCCGCGTATTCATCTCCATGAAATAGAATTCGCCGTTGCGGTCGAGCAGGAATTCCAGCGTGCCGGCGCCCTCATAGCCAAGCGATTTGATTGCGGCGACCGCGACAGCGCCCATCCGCGCCCGCAATTCCGCTGACACGGCCGGCGACGGCGCTTCCTCGATCAATTTCTGGTGCCGCCGCTGCACCGAGCAATCGCGCTCGCCGAGATGAATGGCATTGCCGAAAGCATCGCCGAACACCTGGATTTCGATGTGGCGGGGCTCGGGAATGGCGCGCTCTAGGATCATGCCTGTATCGCCGAACGCGCCCTGCGCCTCGGAGCGCGGGCTGCGCAAGGCGTCGGGAAACGTCGCTGCGTCCGGCACCAGCCGCATGCCGCGCCCGCCGCCGCCGGCCACGGCCTTTATCATCACGGGAAAGCCGATTTTGTTGGCCTCGGCCAGCATCGTAGCGTCGCTTTGGTCTGCGCCCTGATAGCCGGGCACACAGGGCACGCCGGCGCCTTGCATGATCGCCTTGGCGCCGGCCTTGTTACCCATCGCCTTGATGGCCTCCGGCGATGGCCCGATGAACACCAGACCCGCATCCCGGCAGGCTTGCGCAAACTCCTCGTTCTCCGCGAGAAAGCCATAGCCGGGGTGAACCGCGTCGGCGCCGCTGGCCTTTGCTGCCGCGATGATTGCCTCAATCCGCAAATAGGATTGCGCCGGCAGCGCCCCGCCGATATGCACCCCTTCATCCGCCTCGCGCACATGCAGCGCATCGCGGTCGGCGTCCGAATAGACCGCGACCACGCCATAGCCGAGACGGCGGGCGGTGCGCATGATCCGCAGTCCGATCTCGCCGCGGTTGGCGATCAGGATTTTGTGGAACGGCGTGCGCTTGATCCGACCGCTCATGGCCGCGCGACCGAAAATTGCATGCGCTGGGGGGTGCGCGCCTCGGCCTCGCGGCAGATCGCAAGCACCTCGGCCAGGACGCCGCGGGTGTCGCGCGGGTCGATCACGCCGTCGTCCAGCACCCGCGCGCTGGTCGAGAACACGTCCATCTGGCCGTCGAACACGCCGATGATCTGCGCCTTCATCGCATCGAGCTTTTCCTTCTCGATCGGCTTGCCGCGCCTGGCGGCAGCGGCCTCCGTCACGATCGCCATGGTTTCGGCGGCCTGCTCGCCGCCCATCACGGCGGTCTTGGCATTGGGCCATGAAAAACAAAAGCGCGGATGGAAGCCGCGCCCGCACATGCCGTAATTGCCGGCGCCGAACGACGCGCCGCAATAGATCGTGATCTGCGGCACCGTGGCTGAGGTCACGGCCTGGATCATTTTCGAGCCGTGCTTGATCATGCCGGCTTCTTCGTAGGCTTTGCCCACCATGTAGCCGGTGGTGTTGTTGAGATAGAGCAGCGGCGTGCGCGACTGACAGCAGGCCTGGATGAAATGCGTCGCCTTGTTGGCGCCATCGGTATCGAGCGGGCCGTTATTGGTGATGATCCCGATCACTTGTCCCTCGATGCGGGCGTGTCCGCACACGGTGGCAGGACCGTAATTGGTGCCGAATTCAGTGAAATCGGAATCGTCGATGAACCGCGCGATCGCCTGGCGCATGTCGACCGGCCGCTTGTGGTCCATCGGCATGATGCCGAGCAACTCTTCCGGATCATGACGCGGCGGGCGATGCGATGTCTCACTCCTGCCCGGTCGGTCCCATTCCAGATTGGCCATGATGTCGCGTGCGATGCGGAGCGCATCGCGGTCGTCCTCGGCGAGATAATCACCAAGGCCCGAAATGCTGGTGTGCATCTCGGCGCCGCCGAGTTCTTCTTCGGTGGCGATTTCCCCGGTCGCGGCCTTCAGCAGCGGCGGCCCCGCAAGAAATGCACGGGTGCGGCCGCGCACCATCACGATGTAATCCGACAGGCCCGTCTGGTAGGCGCCGCCGGCCGTCGACGAACCATGCGTCACCGTAACCACCGGCAAACCCGCCGCCGACAGCCGGGCCAGATTGCGAAAGATATTGCCGCCCCTGACAAAATCCTCGACCCGGTAGCGCAACAGGTTAGCGCCGGCGCTCTCGACCAGCTGCACATAGGGCAGCTTGTTCTCCAACGCCAGCTCCTGCACCCGCAGCGTCTTGTCGAGGCCAAAGGGCTGCAGCGCGCCGGCATCGATGCCGGAATCGTTGGCGCTGACCATGCAGCGGACGCCGGAAACAAATCCGATACCCGCGATCACCCCGCCACCGGGTACGCTCTTTTCCAGATCGGGGATGTCGAACATGTAACCCGTCAAGGTGGAGAGCTCGATAAAGGGCGAGCCGGGATCGAGCACCAGCGCCACCCGCTCGCGCGGCAGCAATTGCCCGCGCTTGTGAAACCGGTCCTTGGCAGCGGCCGAGGCCGCGCGCGTGCGCTCTTCAAGGCTGCGCATCCGCGAAATCAGCGCCAGCATGCCATCGCGGTTGGCCTTGTAGGCGTCGCTGTGAGGCGCGATGGTTGATTCAATTAAGGCCATGGATGTCAATCATTTCTGTTTTCGTCATTCCGGGATGCGCGTAGCGCAGGCCCGGAATCCATACTCCCGATCGTGGTTATGGATTTCCGGGCTCGCTCGTTTCACTCGCGTCCTGGAATGACGGGACGGGATTTTATCGGCCACCACTACACGCTCTTCTTCGCAAAATGTTCGGCAAATGCCTGCCGCAGCTCGACCTTGCGCAGCTTGCCGGTCGCCGTCATCGGCATTTCATCCAAAATCCTGACCAGTTTTGGTACCTGGAAGCCGCCGAGGTGCTTGCGGCAATGCTCTGATATCCCGGCTTCGTCGGGCGCGTCGGGCTTCAGTTTGACAAACGCCGACACCGCCTCGCCCCATTGCGGATGCGGCAGGCCGACCACGGCGGCGTTCTGCACGGCGGGATGGGCGAGCAGCGTCTCCTCGATCTTGACGGAGGCGACGTTTTCGCCGCCGGACTTGATCATGTCCTTCTTGCGGTCGAGGAACAGCACTTCGCCATGCTCGTCGATCAGCGCAAGATCACCGGTGTGATGCCAGCCGAATTTGCGCGCCTCTTCGGTCGCCTTCGGGTCCTTGTAATAGCCCATCATGACATTCGGCCCGCGATGCACCAGCTCGCCCGCTTGGCCGCGCGGCAGGAGGTTGCCGTCGTCATCCATGATCGCGGTCTCATTCACGATCAGCGACTCGCCCCAGTAATTGCCGAAACGTTTTAGCTGCCGGTCCGGCTGCGACATCGTGGTGGCCGGGTACATTTCGGTCTGGCCGCTGGTCAGCACGAAATTCGGGCACATGTCCGCCATCGCGCGCTCCAACAGCGGACGGCCCATCGGCGCCATGGTATAGATGCAGGTCTTCAAGCCGGAGAGATCAAATTCCTTGCGGCGCGGGTGATCGAGGATGGCCTGATACATCAGCGACAACCCGACGAACACCGTGAGCTTGTCGCGCACGATGGCTTCCATGCAAACGAGCGGATCGAAGCCCCGCATCAGCGCCATTCGCCCGCCGACCGACAGATAACTCAGCAACAGCACATGTCCTGCGCAGTGGAACAATGGAAACTGCCCGGTGACGCCGTCGTTGCGATCGAGATGCATCTCGATCGCATTGCTCATGACGGCCATCACCACCGCGAGATGGCAATGCATCGCGCCTTTCGGCCGCGACGTGGTGCCCGACGTATAAATGATCATCGCCAGATCGCGGTCGTCGAAGTCGATCTCGGGCTCGAGCTCGGATTGACCCTTCAACAGATCGTTGAAGTTCTCCAGGCGTTGTGCAGCGGCGGTGCCGGTGAGATCGACGGCAATCAGCTCGATGCCGCGCTTTTGCAGCGCCGCGCGGCGATCGGCCTGCGCATGGAGATTGTCGTCGATCAAGGCGAACCGTACTTCGGCATGATCGAGGATGTAATCCATATCGGCGGGACCGAGCATGGTGTTGATCGGCACCCAGACCAAGCCGGCGCGATGAATGCCGAACAGCGCTTTGACGAATTCGATCGAGTTGTTGCAGATGGTCGAAATCTTCTGGCCGGGTTTTAATCCGCGCGCCACCAGATGATTGGCAAAGCGATTGGCGGCGCGCTCCAGTTCGGTGAAAGTGACGCGCCGCTCGCCGTCGGTGACGGCGATCCGATCGGGAAAACGCGCCGCCGCCCGCTTCAAGAGATCGCCAATC
>VAZH01000674.1 GCA_005884465.1 Alphaproteobacteria bacterium
GCATTGCATCACCTCATTGTCGATCACGCCGCGCTGCATATAGCCGAGCGTCAGTTCGGCGAGCGCCGGCGCCAGCAGAAAACCGTGGCGGTAAAGTCCGTTCACCGCGATCTTCTCCTTGTCGATCGAGATGCGCGGCAGATTGTCGGGAAAGGCCGGCCGCAGCCCGGAGCCGAATTCCACAATGCGCGCCTCGGCGAATGCCGGATGCACGGCGTAGGCGGCGCCCAGTAGCTCCAGCGCGGAGCGGACGCTGACGCCATTGTCATCGGCCTCGATCGAGGTTGCGCCGAGCATGAAGCGGTTGCCGCCGCGCGGGATCACATAAAGCGGCCAGCGCGGATGGATCAGGCGCACCGGCCGCGACAGTTTTATCTCGTCGGTCTCGATCAGGATGATTTCGCCCTTGACGCCGCGCAGGCCGTTTTGCCTGTCGCGCGCAAAAACTCCGCGGCAATCGATCACGACGCCGTCGATATCATCCTGTGTCGGATCGCTGTTGAATTTGAGGGTGCCGCCGGCGGCGGTGAAGCGCGCGTGCAATTCCGGCAGCACGCGGCGCGGTTCGACATGGCCTTCATCGGCATAGAACAGGCCATCGCGGAAACGGCCCTCGAGCGAGGGTTCGAGTTCATTCAACGCGCTCGCGTCGAGCCGCCGATGCCCGGTCGTGAGCCTGGCAAAACGTTCGAAGTCGGCGCGGTCGCGCGGATGCGCCACCACCAGCGAGCCGTTGAACGGGGTCTGCGGAAAATGCTCGCGCCAAAGCCCGAGCGAGCGGATGCCGAGCCGGCTGATGAGGGGCTCCGAGGTCTCGGCCTCGCACCAGGGCGCGAGCATGCCGCCGGCCCAGTAGCTGGTCGACTGCGTCATCCCCTGGTCACTGCGCTCATGCAGCGTGACCGCGTGGCCGGCTTGCGCAAACAACAGCGCCTGCCACGCCCCCGCAATACCTGCGCCGATCACGGAAACGGGGGAGTCCCCCCGCGAAGATAGTGTACTCTGGTACATCCCTGTCCCTTCGCCGGCATGACCCGGATCAGGTTCAAAGGGTCACCGCGGTCTCTTAACCCCTGCATCAAAACAGGGTCTTGAGCTTGCGGTCTCTCAGCTCCTCGTCGGAACTCCCCTCGGAACAGGGCTAATGTAGGCCGATGCGGCGGAGTGTCAACGCGCCTTGTCCGGGAACCGCACTGAATGGTTC
>VAZH01000675.1 GCA_005884465.1 Alphaproteobacteria bacterium
CGGCGAGATATTTCACCGCGTAGGTAAGGTTGGTGTTGGGATCGCGCAGTCCCGCCGCATCGCCGGTGTAGCCGAGGCCGCGCGCGGTCGCGAGCTTGATCTGCATCAGGCCGATGGTGCCGCCGCGCCCGACCAGCGCCGGATGATAACGGCTCTCCCGCACGATCACGCGATGCACCAGGACTTCCGGCACGCCGTTGGCCTGCGCATGCGTAGCCACCAGCGCATTGTAT
>VAZH01000167.1 GCA_005884465.1 Alphaproteobacteria bacterium
AGACCGGGCGTCCCTGAGGGGGGCTGCGGGGGCATCACGGGAAACACATGTTGGATCTTGCAATCGTGGGCGGTGGGCCGGGCGGCCTGATGAGCGCTTGGTACCTCAAGAAGAAGCTGGGCGAGCTTTGCCGCATCACCATTTACGAGGCGTCCGACCGCGTGGGCGGCAAGATCCTGACGCGTAAATTCGATTCAGCGCCGGCCATGTACGAAGCCGGCGTCGCCGAGATTTACGATTACTCGATGACCGGCCCCGATCCGTTGCGCGAGCTGATCCAGCATTTCGGCCTGCAGACCATTCCGATGGATGCCGAGCAGGTCCAGTTCGATGGCGAGCTCTTGAACGACGTGCCGGACATGCGTCGCAAATACGGCGCCAGGACTGCGGACGCGATCGAGGCGTTCCGCAAGCGCTGTGCGGAGATAATGTCTCCGGTCGAATACTACGAAGGCGTCGGCGCCCACGACAACGAGCATCCGTGGGCGTACATCAGCTGCGAACAGCTGCTCGACAAGGAAGTGGACGATCCGATCGCCAAACGCTTCTTCAAGGTGATGGCGCGGTCCGATCTCGCCACCGAGAGCCACAATACCAACGGGCTGAATGCGCTGAAGAACTTCGTGATGGATGTCGAGGGCTACATCGGTCTGTATTCGATCCAGAACGGCAATGAGCAGTTGATCGACTGCCTGCAGTCCGAGGTCAATGCCGATATCCATCTCAATCACCGGGTGCTCAAGGTCGGCAAGACCGCGGCCGGCCGCTATCGACTCAACATGATGAACGGCAGGGGACCGGAGACCAAGGACTTCGACCTGGTTCTGATGTGTCTGCCCCACTCCTGGCTCGCCACGATGGGATGGGACGGCGAGCAACTGCGCAAGTCGATGGTCAAGCACATCGCCTATTTCGATCGTCCCGCGCATTATTTGCGCGTATCGATCCTGTTCGATGAGCCGTTTTGGGGAGAGAAAATCCCCGGCGCCTGGTTCATGTCGGAAGCGTTCGGCGGATGCTGCGTTTACAACGAAGGCGCGCGCCACGACGTCGGCAAGCACGGCGTGTTGAACTGGCTGATCGCCGGTTCCGACGCGCTGGCTTTCGCCAATCTCGGCGATCAGGAACTGATCGACGCCGCCTTGAAGTCTCTCCCGGCTTCGCTCGGCGATGCGCGCGCGCATTTCCTGGAGGGCAAGACCTGTCGCTGGCTCTCGTCGGTGAATGCGCTGCCCGGCGGCTTGCCGGCGCGCGACGTCATGACCAACCACCGGCCCGAACCGAAGCAGCATCCCGGCTTGGTCGTGGTCGGGGACTATCTGTTCGACTCGACGCTGAACGGACTGCTCGATTCCTCCGACGCCGCTACCGACATCATCGTCACCGAGATGATGAAGTTGCGCCGCGCCCGGCGCAAGGGTGCGTCCGACCGGATCGATCGCGGCTATTTCGAGAATTATCGCGGGCTCGGTCCCTATCATGAGGTCTGGAGCCAGTTTACCGATCCGGCATATCTGACAGACCTTATCAAGATCGTCTGGAACCGGACCAACGCGTACAAGCTGCTGGTAGCGGGCTCCGCGAGCGGGGAACTGGTGGCAGCGCTGCGCGATCGCGGGATTGACGCATGGGGCATCGAGAACAACCGCGCGATCCACGCCGGGACGCCGAAGGCGCTGGAAAAGTTCAACAAGTTTGGCTCGATCGCCGATATGCCGTTCCAGGACGGCGAATTCGATTTCGTGTTCGAGACCAGCCTGTGCCATGTCGCGGAAAAGCAGGTGCCTCGCGCCATTCGCGAGTTGAACCGCGTCATGAACACCGGCCTCGTGTTCGGATCCGTGACCTCGGACATGGCGCCGGCGCTGATCGATCGCTACGAGCTGTTGCGCGGGGTGAAGAAGCTCGGCACCTGGTGGGAGTGGTCGGAACTGTTCTTCTCGAACGGATTCGACCTGTCGATGCACCGCCGCGACTGCACGGACGCGCTCTGGGCGGCGACACTGGCCGCCAACAAGGGACCGGGACAGTGGTATGCGGATTCCGAGAGCCTGCGCTACTCGTTCTTTGACAAGGTCACGGCCGACGATTGAGCCGGTCAACTCCTCGTCCCGGCAAAGCCGGCGCAAGCAGCTTTGCCGGCTGCGTTCGGATCGCATAAGCTAGGCCCGGTGGTTTAGGAACCAGTGGTCGGTTTTGCGGTCATGCCGGCCGTGCAGCATCGGTTGGTTTCATGGCGTCCAAGCCTCTTTCGTCAGACAAGCAGATGGCCGCTCCCGCGGATGAACCGGCTGCGCCGGAACTCGAGAAGAAGCTCGCAGCCGACACTGACGCCGCCCGTCGCACTGCCGGCGACAAGCCGGCTGCCCCGTCTCCGTCCGAAGCCGAGGACGAAGATGATGATGTCGAGCTCGATATAGATGACGAGGACGACGAGGATCTCGTCGTCTTTACCGCGAAGGAAGCCGCCGGCGCGCTGGCGACGATCTATGCGTTCGTCAAGCCATACCTGAAGAACTACAAGAAGATTCTGACATTCGTCGGCCTCGGCGTCCTGGTCGAGACGCTCTTCAATGTCTTCATGCCGCTGAGCCTGAAATTCCTGATCGACGATGCGCTTGGCGAAGAGGATTTCCAGGCGCTTTATGTGATCCTCGGCGTGCTCGCGGCAGCCGGCATCTTCACCTCGATCGTCGCGGTCTGGTACGAACGGTGGGATGCGCGGCTTGCGGCGTCGATCATTGCAGACGTGCGGGCCCGCCTGTTCGAGCACGTCCAGAATTTGCCGACGGCTTATTTTGCGCGCACCAAGCGTGGCGAAATTCTCTCGCGTTTTTCCATCGACCTTTCGGCCTTCGAGGGATCGATCAAGAGTTTTGCCAACAGCGCCGCCTTGCCGTTCCTGGAATTGATCGCGGGCATCATTCTGATGTTGTTCCTGAACTGGCAGCTCGCCGCGGTGGCGCTGCTGGTGTTCCCAATCACGCTGATCGGCCCGCGGATTCTGACGCCGAAGGCGGTGCAGGCCAACTACGAGCAGAAGCTCAATGAATCGGCGGTTCTAGGCATGGTGCAGGAGAACATCGCGGCGCAGGCGGTGGTCAAGGCATTCAGCCTGCAGCGCCGAACGTTCGGCTGGTTCACGATGCGGAACAACGATGTCCGCCAAAAGACCGCTTCCGCGTTGTTCCTGTCGACCATGGTGGAGCGCACCGTCACGATTTCGGTGCTGTTATTGCACCTCGTAGTGCTCGCGATCGGCGCCTACCTCGCCACCAAGGGCCAAATTACCATCGGCACCTTCGTAACATTCGAAAGTGCGTTCTGGGAGGTGTCCTACAATATCGCCCATCTGATGCATTTCATTCCGGTGTCGATCCAGGCGGCAGCGGCGGTACGTCACATTCAGGAACTGCTCGACGAACCCACCCGCGGCGCCGACGACCGGCCCGGTGCGCCGGACCTGCCACGCATCACCAACGACATCACCTTCGACCGCGTCACGTTCCAGTATGAAGGCAGCGAAACCCCGGTTCTCGACAATCTCAGTCTCAAGCTCAAGGTCGGCAAGACCATCGCCATCGTCGGCCCGAGCGGCTCCGGCAAGAGCACACTGCTTAATTTGATCCTTCGCCTCTACGTGCCCGATGAAGGGCGCCTCACCATCGACGGTGTAGATATCCGCAGGGTGACGCGTGAGTCGTTGCGCAAGAGCATGGCGGTGGTGTTCCAGGAGAACATGCTGTTCAACATGTCGATCCGGGAAAACATCCGGCTCGGCAAGGATGGCGCCACCGACGAAGAGGTGGAGCAGGCGGCGCGCAAGGCCGAGATTCATCGCTACATCATGAGCCTTCCGCAAAAATACGATACCGCGGTCGGCGAGCGCGGCGATACGCTGTCGGGCGGACAGCGCCAGCGCATCGCAATCGCCCGCGCGATCGTCCGCAACCCGTCACTGCTGCTGCTCGATGAGGCGACCTCGGCGCTCGACCAAACGACCGAGGCCGCGATCAACAAGACACTGCTGAAGCTTGCCAAGGGCCGCACCATGATCTTCTCGACCCACCGCCTGACATCGGTGGTCGATATGGACGAGATCATCGTGATCTCGGGCGGCAGGGCGATCGAGCGCGGCTCGCATCAAAAGCTGCTCGCCGCCAACGGGGTCTATCGAAAGCTCTGGGACGATCAAAGCCACAAGTCGCATGCGGAGGCGGATCAGGCCGACGACGACGGCGACGAGGATGATGACAAGGATTGAGCGCGGAATTTCGGCTCTGCGTCGAGGCGATTGCGCGCCTCCAGGGATCGCAGGCGTCGCGTGCCTTGTCGACCGGGCACGGGCAGGGCGTGCCACCCTTTAATACCCGGGTAAAATCAGGATGGCGCTGTTGTACATCCCTCGGCGGGTTGCCTCCGACGAGCTTTTCGAGTCACCGGCGGAGGCCGATTCTGCAGGCGCCAGAGGCGCTTCTGCCCTTGTCGTTTCGCCTTGACTTGACCATCTACCGTCGATACAACCCGCGCACTTAACGACAGGCGGTGAGCGACGCCAGCGTCGGAACGGATCACCCTTCCAATCCCTTTTTGGGGAGCGAGACGGGCACCAACCTCGACGAATGCTGCTCAAACGCTGTCGATGATAGCTAGGCAATGCCAGGACGATCTTGGTTCTCTTGAGCAAGTTCTCTCGAGATTGATTTCGGATGCATGACCTCTGTACCCGACTGAGCAGCTAACCC
Organism: Alphaproteobacteria bacterium; assembly: GCA_005884465.1. Classification (GTDB taxonomy): domain Bacteria; phylum Pseudomonadota; class Alphaproteobacteria; order Rhizobiales; family Xanthobacteraceae; genus Bradyrhizobium. The sequence continues at coordinate 4,746 of VAZH01000167.1, forward strand.
TGGTCAGTTACGACTGCGGTCCTCTGTGGCGTCGAAGCGCTTTCCGCTCAGCAATGAGCAGTTGGCGCGATTTCGCTTTGCGCGGGTGTTTCCGCGCGATGCGGCCGGATGGGACCGGCAGTCCCGACAAGATTTGCGGAGCCGATACCGGTTCCGCGCGAACTAAAGGGTGAAGGCTGACATGCCGACGATCAACCAACTGATCGCAAGTCCGCGCGTTGTACAGAAGTCGCGCAAGAAGGTGCCGGCGCTGCAGCAGTCGCCGCAGAAGCGCGGCGTGTGCACGCGGGTCTACACCACGACTCCGAAGAAGCCGAATTCCGCGCTTCGCAAGGTCGCCAAGGTGCGCCTGACCAATGGCTTCGAGGTGATCGGCTATATTCCGGGTGAAGGCCATAACCTTCAGGAGCACTCGGTGGTCATGATCCGCGGCGGCCGCGTCAAGGATTTGCCCGGCGTGCGCTACCACATCCTCCGCGGCGTCCTCGATACCCAGGGCGTCAAGAACCGCAAGCAGCGCCGTTCGAAGTATGGCGCGAAGCGTCCGAAATGAGCCTGATATAGCGAGGGTCATCCCAGGCGAACGCAGTGAGACCCGGGGATCTGGATCAACAAGTTAAGACGTGGATGGCCGGGACGAGCCCGGCCATGACGAAGGAAGAGAACAGATGTCTCGCCGCCATTCTGCTGAAAAGCGTGAAGTGCTTCCGGATCCGAAGTTCGGAAACATCATCATTACCAAATTCATGAACTCGGTGATGTACGCCGGGAAGAAGTCGGTCGCCGAAGGCATCGTCTACGGCGCGCTCGGCATGATCGAGACCAAGACCAAGCAGAACCCGCTGCCGATTTTCGAGCAGGCACTCGAGAACGTGATGCCGACCATCGAAGTTCGTTCGCGCCGCGTCGGCGGCGCCACCTATCAGGTGCCGGTCGAAGTCCGCTCGGTGCGCCGGCAGGCCTTGGGGATTCGCTGGCTGATTTCGGCGGCGCGCGAGCGCAATGAAAAGACGATGACGGAGCGGCTCTCGGCCGAGCTGTTAGATGCATCGAATGGCAGGGGGAACGCCGTCAAGAAGCGTGAAGACGTGCATCGGATGGCGGAAGCCAACCGCGCCTTCTCGCACTATCGCTGGTAACGGCGAAACGAACGGAATTTAAGGAACAACCCATGCCCCGCGTTCATGCCATAGAGGACTACCGCAACTTCGGTATCATGGCGCATATCGATGCCGGCAAGACCACGACCACCGAGCGCATCCTTTATTACACCGGCAAGAGCCACAAGATCGGCGAAGTGCACGAAGGTGCCGCGACGATGGACTGGATGGAGCAGGAGCAGGAGCGCGGCATCACCATCACCTCCGCTGCGACCACCGCGTTCTGGAACGGCAAGCGCCTGAACATCATCGACACCCCCGGCCACGTCGACTTCACCATTGAAGTCGAGCGTTCGCTGCGCGTGCTCGACGGCGCGGTGTGCGTGCTCGATTCCAACCAGGGCGTTGAGCCGCAGACCGAGACGGTCTGGCGTCAGGGCGACAAGTACAAGGTTCCGCG
>VAZH01000168.1 GCA_005884465.1 Alphaproteobacteria bacterium
CACCGCGCATGCCGAAATTCTCGCCATCCGGCTCGCCGCCGAAGTTATCGGCAGCGAGCGGCTGGTCGATTGCGACCTCTATGTAACGCTGGAGCCGTGCACGATGTGCACCGCCGCGATCTCGTTTGCGAGAGTAAGGCGGCTGTATTACGGCGCGGCCGACCCCAAGGGTGGCGCGGTGGAATCGGGTGTGCGATTCTTCGCCTCGCCGACCTGTCACCACGTGCCGGAAGTCTATTCCGGGATCGGCGAGAGCGAGGCGGCAACGCTGCTGCGGGATTTTTTCCAGACGCGGCGGTGACAGACCTCATCCTGAGGAGCCCGCTTTTGCGGGCGTCTCGAAGGATGGGCCGCCCTTGTCCTTCGAGACGCATCGCTTTGCGATGCTCCTCAGGATGAGGGCTTCAGTTTCAGGCCGCAAAAAATTCCTTCAGCGCCTTCGCGGTGGCGTCGGGGTTTTCCTCGGTGAGGAAATGACCGGAATCGATCGGCGCGCCCGAGACGTTGGTCGCCCATGTCTTCCAGGTATCGATGGGCGTTGCCGCGGCGCTGGCAATGCCGGCATCGCCCCACAGCGCCAGCATCGGGATCGTGATTTTCTTGTCCTGCCTGCGATCGACCTTGTCGATCTCGAAGTCGGCATAGGCACCGGCGCGATAATCCTCGCACATCGCGTGCACCCGCGAGGGATCGCGAAACGCGGCGAGATAATGCTCCAGCGCGCGCGGATCGATGGCGTCGAGATTTTTCGATTTGGTCTGGCTCGCCATCTTGTAGCGCAGGAAGAAGTCGGGATTGCTGCCGATCAGCGTTTCGGGCAACGGGTGCGGCTGCGCCAGAAAAGTCCAGTGATAGATTTTCAGCGCGTAACGCCGGTTGATTCGTTCCCAGTATTCATAGGTCGGCAAGATATCCAGCACCGCCAGCCGCGACAGCCGGCCGGGATGATCAAGCGCAAGACGATAGGCGACGCGGCCGCCGCGGTCGTGCCCGGCGAGAGCGAAATGCACATGGCCGAGCTGCTCCATCGCCTCGATCATCGTCTGCGCCATCGCGCGCTTGGTGTAAGGCGTGTGGTCCCTGTCGCTCTCCGGCATGTCCGACCAGCCGTAGCCCGGCAGGTCGGCGATGATCAGCGTGAACCTGTCGGCAAGCTGCGGCGCGACGCGGTGCCACATCACATGCGTCTCGGAAAAGCCGTGCAGCAGCAACAGAGGCGGTCCCTTGCCGCCGACGCGGGCAAAAATGCGCCCGGATCTGGTGTTGATCCATTCGGCAGAAAAGCCGGGAAACAGGTCGGCGAGATCGGGCATGGTTCGCACCCTCACGTCATCATCCGCCAACGGGTCAGCGCCCACAGGTCGCGCGAATGCGCGCCCGATGACAGGCTCCGCGGATGATCCAGTAAACACCAACGTTTCCTATCTACAAGTGGCGCCGCGGCATACTCGATACCCTTGCGCGGGGTATGACGAGTTGTGCTTCAAACTTTGTTTGTCGTTGCCGCTGGCTCGTCTCAGATATATGCCATCCTGCAAGTCTGACCATCAAGAACCAGAACGAGGAAACCTCCGATGTCGATCGATTTCGAAATTCCGGCCGAGGCCAAGGCGATCCGCGAGAAAGTCCGCCAATGGGTCCATGACGAATGCATTCCCGCGGAAAAGGAACTGGACAGCAAGCCGCTCGACGAAGTGCTGGGGAAACTGCGGAAGAAGGCGCGGGCCCAGGGACTATGGTGCCCATTCGTGCCGAAGGAATATGGCGGCATGGGCCTCGGCCCGCTCGCCAACGCACTGGTGCAGATGGAGCTCGGCGAAAGCTCGCTGGGCGCGCTCTCGATGAACACACAAGGGCCCGACGACGCCTCGATGCTGACGATCCTCACGCATGGCACCGCGTATCAGAAGGAAAAGTTCCTTAAACCGCTGCTCAACGGCGACAAGCGCATTTGTTTCTCGATGACGGAAAAAGCGGCGGGCGCCGACGCCACCGGCATGCAAACCACCGCCGTGAAGGATGGCAATGAAAACTATGTTCTCAACGGCGAGAAGTGGTTCTCCTCCTCCGCCAGCGTCGCCGACATGGCGCTGGTGATGGCCAAGACCGATCCGAACGCGCCGCGTCACAAGCAGTATTCGACCTTCATCGTGGAGTTGCCGAACCCTGGCTACAAGATCAAGCGCAACATCAAGAACATGGCGATCGAGGGCCCGCACGCCGACGCGATCCACGGCGGCCATTCCGAGATCGAGATCAAGGACCTGAAAGTGCCAGCCGACAATCTGCTCGGCGGCGAGGGCAACGGGTTCAATATGGGCCAGCACCGTCTCGCCTACGGCCGCCTGCGCCACGGCATGCACAACATCGCCAAAGCCCAGCGCGCCCTCGATATGGCGGTCGCGCATGTGACCAAGCGCTCGACCTTCGGCGTGCTGCTCGCCGATCGCCAAGCCGTGCAGTTCATGCTCGCGGAATGCGCCAGCCAGCTTTACATCGGGCGGCTGATGCTGCTGCACATCGCCTACAAGGCGGAAAGAGGCATGGACCTGACCCAGGAAAACTCGATCGCCAAGGTTTATCTGGCGCATATGGTGCACCAGGTGATCGACACCGCGATCCAGTTGCACGGCGCGCTCGGCTTCAGCCAGGATACCATCCTGGCGAAGTGGTACACCCAGGTCCGCTCGCAGCGGCTGGTCGACGGCCCCGACGAAGTTCACAAGTGGAAAGTCGGCCGCAACGTCATCAAGGCTTTTCGCGAGCACGGCACCACGGCGTTGGCGGCGGGTGGTGATTTGCTTTGAGGAAAAAAGGTGTCATTGCCGGGGCTTGACCCGGCAATCCATCCCTTTTCAAAAATGCTCTTACGAAGATTGATGGATACGCGGGTCAAGCCCGCGTGTGACAACTGTGCAAGTTGCGCGCCGTCCGGAAGACGGCTACCCCGCCCTCTCGCGCTCCACCGCCTGCCAGCCGATGTCGCGGCGGCAAAAGCCATCCGGCCATTGGATGCGGTCGACCGCCTGATAGGCGCGCTGTTGCGCTTCCGTGACGGTCTTGCCTGTCGCGCAGATATTCAGCACGCGGCCGCCATTGGCCAGAATATGTCCGTCCTTCGCTATCGTGCCGGCGTGGAAGATTTCCACGCCCTCGACACAGGCGGCCTCGTCGAGGCCTTCGATATGGGTGCCTTTTGCGTAATCGCCCGGATAGCCTTTCGCCGCCATCACCACCGTCAGCGCCGGCTCGTCAAACCAGCGCAGATCAAAGTTCTTCAACTGTCCATCGCACGACGCCAGCAACGCCGGCACAATATCCGACATCATCCGCAGCATCAGCACCTGGCATTCCGGATCGCCGAAGCGGGCGTTGTATTCGAACAGTTTTGGGCCCTCCGGCGTCAGCATCACGCCGGCATAGAGCACGCCGCGAAACGGCGTGCCGCGCGCTTTCATGCCGACGACCGTGGGAACAATGATCTTGGCCATGATCTCGGCGTGGATTTCAGCCGTTACCAACGGGGTCGGCGAATAGGCGCCCATGCCGCCAGTGTTCGGACCCTCATCGTGGTCGAAGGCGCGCTTGTGGTCCTGGGCGAGCGGGAGCGCGGTATCGCCGTCGGACAATGCAAAAAAGCTGATCTCGCGGCCGGTGAGAAATTCCTCGATTACGACTTCGCCGCCCGCCGCCCCGAATGCGCCGTCGAACATTTTCGCGATGGCGTCTTCGGCCTCGCGCAAGGTTTTGGCGACCACCACGCCCTTACCCGCCGCAAGCCCGTCGGCCTTGACCACGATCGGCGCGCCTTTTGCGCGGACATAGGCCAGGGCGTGGTCGGCATTGGTGAAACGGCCATAGGCGCCGGTCGGAATGCCGAACTCGCTGCAGAGCGCTTTGGTAAATCCCTTGGATGCCTCGAGCTGCGCCGCCTGTTTGCTCGGCCCGAACGCCTTGATGCCGGCGCCGGCGAGATCGTCGACAATCCCGGCCGCGAGCGGCGTCTCCGGGCCGACCACGACGAGATCCACCTTGTTGCCTTTGCAGAAATCGATCACCGCGGCGTGGTTGGCGATATCGAGCGCCACGCATTCGGCTTCCCGGGCAATGCCGGCATTGCCCGGCGCGCACCACAGCTTCGTCACCAACGGTGAAGCGGCGATCTTCCACGCCAGGGCGTGTTCACGGCCGCCGGAACCGAGCAGAAGGATGTTCATAAATGCAGCCCGATGAAGGTGTTGCCGCGACAAGGCCCCGGGTTTAGCATGGCCTTGCCGCGCTGCAAGAATCGCCCCCGATCGGGTGTGGATATATGCCTGCCAGCGGTGGGTGCCGCGCCAAGGGTCTTGTGCACCGACCTGAAAAGCCCGAAATCGATTGTCCGGATGACCCTAGCTGAAGCCCTTATCAACGCGCCGGAATTCACGGTGTCCGAACTGTCCTCCGCGCTCAGGCGGACGGTGGAGGATGCCTATGGGCACGTCCGGGTACGCGGCGAAATCTCGGGTTTCCGTGGGCCGCACTCCTCCGGGCACTGCTACTTCGCGCTCAAGGACGACAGCGCCAAGATCGAGGCGGTGATCTGGAAAACCGCCCATGCCCGGATGCGCTTCAAGCCGCAGGAAGGTCTTGAGGTCATCGCCACCGGCAGGCTCACCACCTATCCCGGCTCGTCAAAATACCAGATCGTGATCGAGGCGCTCGAGCCCGCCGGGGTCGGCGCGCTGATGGCGCTGATGGAAGAGCGCAAGCGCAAGCTTGCCGCCGAAGGGCTGTTCGACGAGGCGCGCAAGCAGCTTTTGCCTTGGCTGCCGGCGGTGATCGGCGTCGTCACTTCGCCGACCGGGGCTGTGATCCGCGACATCCTGCATCGGCTGCAGGATCGTTTTCCGCGCCGCGTGCTGGTGTGGCCGGTGCGGGTGCAGGGCGAGGGCTCGGCCGAACAGATTGCCGCTGCGATCCGCGGCTTCAACGCGCTGCCGGAGGGTGGCAGGATTCCGCGGCCGGATCTCCTGATCGTCGCGCGCGGCGGCGGCTCGCTGGAAGACCTCTGGTCGTTCAATGAGGAGATCGTGGTCCGTGCCGCTGCTGACAGCATGATCCCGCTGATCTCGGCGGTCGGCCACGAGACCGACATCACGTTGATCGACTTCGCCGCCGACAAGCGCGCGCCGACGCCGACGGCCGCCGCCGAAATGGCGGTGCCGGTGCGCAGCGAATTGTTCGTCGAGGTCGCGGCGCTGGCGCGGCGCACGATGCTGTGCTGGCAGCGCGGCCAGGAAGGCCGCCGCAACGAGTTTCGCGCCGCCGTGCGGGCGCTGCCCGCCGCAGGCGAACTGCTTGCCATCCCGCGGCAGCGGCTGGATAGCGCGAGCGCTTGCCTGCCCCGCGGATTGAGAGCCAACACCCACGCCCATTTCCGCCGCTTCGCCCAAACCGGCGCGCGCCTCACATTGCGAGTGCTGCGGGGCCAGGTCGCGCAGGCCGACCATCGGCTGACCGTGTGCGGCGAACGGATGACGCATTCGGCACGATCGCTATTACGAAACCGCAGGGATGGCTATGCCAGCCTCGAGATCAGGCTGAAGGTCTCAAAACTCTCCAATGCGCAGGCCCAGCGCAACGCGATCGTCCGCGACTGCGAACGCACACAGCGCCTGGCCGAGCGCGCGCGACGTGCGCTTGCAATGGCGATGCAGCGGCTCGAGGCGCGTGTCGCCCATAGCGGCCAACTCCTGGGGGCGCTGTCGTATCGCAGCGTGCTGACGCGCGGTTTTGCGCTGGTACGCGATCAGCAGGGCCATGCCGTGCACGCCGCGGGTGGCATCGGACCGGGTGCGCGGCTCGATCTGGAATTTGCCGACGGTCACGTCGCGGCCACGGCAGATGCCAGCCGGCCGGCAGCGCGTCCGGCAAAACCCGTTGCCAGCGAGCCCAAGCCCGCGACGCCTAAACGCGCCGCCAAGCCGGTCGATCAGGGTAGTTTATTTTAAAGACTCACCGTCATGCCCGGGCTTGTCCCGGGCATCCACGCCCTTCTTTCCTGACTGCAGCATAAACGTGGATGGCCGGGACAAGCCCGGCCATGACGAATCAGTTCAGGTTCCTCTCACCGTCCCAGCCATTCCGCGACGCGCTTTTGCGAATCGGCGCGCGCTTCCGTGTCGGTACCAACATGGCCCTTCTCCGGCAGGCCTGCGTCGGAGGTGCCCCCGATCGCGTGCAGCGGAAAGTTCGCGCGGTCGAAATCGTGATAGGCGCTGGGATAGACCACGATCCGCGCCAGCGCGCTGCGCCCGCGCGCCCCGTCGACCATCTGACGGCAGGCCGGCGGCGAGCTGACATCGTCTTTGGCGCCGATCAACAAAAGCGTCGGGACGCGTGCGCTCCATCCCAGGCCGGACGAAATCCGGCAGTCCGGATAAAAGGCAATCGCTGAGCGGAAATCAGGCTCGATATTGCGCGACGGCAATTGCGGACGCACCGCCCACAATAGCGCGCTGGCGCCATTGGCCCATCCCATCAGGCTGATGCGGTCGCGGGCGGCCCAGGGCTGTTGCACGAGCCATTCCCTGGAGGCCATGATGTCCGCCACCCGTTCGCGGCGGGCGAGCACGCGGCGCTCTTTGACATTGACACGGCATTGCGGGCCGAGTTCGCGCGAACCATAGCTGTCGGGCAACAATACTGCGTTGCCCCCCTTCAGCAATTGCTCGGCCCAATCGCGATAGCGCGCCTGCACCGGCTCGGAGTGGCCGGCCAATCCGCCGCACCCATGCAGAGCGATCACGACCGGAAACGGGCCGTCACCGTCGGGCTTGTAAAGCTGGGCGTGCAGTGTCCCGCTGCTTAAGGGAATGTCGATCTGACGCGGGGAAGGTGTCGGCGCCGCGTCCGCCGCAAAAGCCAGGGTAAGTAGCGTCAGGAATGCAATGGCTGACAGAAGGCGCATCGGCTTGCCGGGTCGCTATGGCGCTGGACAAAACAGCGTCCATTACCTGAAATTACCATGTGCCCGAGGCTGCAATTCATCACAAATCGGTGGGTTTTCCCGGCGGACACCATGGCCTATCTATGGTAGATCGCATTTGCAAACATGAACCCAGCCTGAACAGCCGGGCGAGGTTAGTCGGAGAGATCAACGGTGCTGAATAAATTCGGTCCTTCAGGGCATGGCGAAGCGCAGGTGCAATATCTGGATGGTGATTTCCGCGTGATCTCGCCGGGAACCTATGTGCGCTGCGCGGTGACCGATGTGCGGATACCGCTCGACGAACTGAAATATTGGAGCGTCGACCTGCAGGAGGCCTACGCCGTCCCCAGTGCCGTGCTGCAGCGGCATTTTCCCGGCGCGCTGAAGACCTAATTGTTGAAAGTTATTGTCGTCCCGGCGAACGCCGGGACGACGTGAATTTGACGAGCTACTTGCTCGCCCGAAACCTCTTCTCTCGTGCCCGGAACAACTGATCCGATAAGAACTTCCGCAACCCCACGGCATCATCGAACTCAAGCGTCACCGCAAATAACATAATATCATTTCTTGTGGCCTCACTGCCGCGCAGCCGCGCCAGATCCTTTTCCGTGGTCACCAGCGTCAGCGCATCACGTTTTGCTTCGGCGGTCAGGTTTTCGATCTCGCTTTTCGCAAACGGATGATGATCGGCGAAGGCGCGCTCGCGGACAACATCGATCCCGCTGGCACGCAGCGTCCTGAAGAACCGGTCGGGATCGCCGATCCCGGCAAAGGCCAGGACGCGTTTGCCTCGCAATGCCGCCACCGAGGCATCCTCAGGCTTGAGATGTGCAGACAGCACCGGTTTGCCCCGGGCAGCGATGTCGGCAGCAACCGCCTCGGCGGCGTTGCCATCGCCGACGACGATCAGCGCGTCGGTGCGAGCAAGTTGCGGCGGCAGCGGCGCGCGCAGCGGACCCGCGGGAAACACGCAAGCATTGCCGAGACCGCGCTCGCCGTCGATCACGATCAGTGAGGCATCCTTGGCAATCGTGGGATTCTGGAAACCGTCGTCCAGCAGGATCACGCTGGCACCTTGCGACCGCGCCAATGCGACGCCATCGATGCGATCGCGCGCGACCGCCACCGGAACCGTTCGCGCCAACATCAAGGGCTCGTCGCCGACATCGGCCGCATCATGCCGCGCGGGATCGACCATGATTGGCCCGCGCAATCGTCCGCCATAGCCGCGACTGAGCACGACCGCCGTCTCGCCGAGTTCGCGCAGCAGCTTTGCGAGCGCCAGCACGGTCGGGGTCTTGCCGGCGCCGCCGAGGTGATAGTTACCGACGCAAAACACGGGGATGCCGGCATCAAAGCCGTCGCGCTGCAATCGCTGAGCGGAGATCAAGCCATAGAATGCGCCGAGCGGCGACAGTACTATCGATATCCATGACGATGGCCGGTACCAGAAGGCCGGCTCACGCATTCGCCGCTCCCATTTCGAGCCGCAATTGCAAAAGATACGGTTCGAGGGCTGCGAGCGTGCGGTCGAGCGCGCCGCCGAGCTGCTCGACCACGCGCTCGGCGGCACCAACCGACAATTCACGGGCCGCCGGATCGGCCAGCAATTGGCCGAGCTGCTTCACCAGTGCTTCCTGCGTATCAGCCCGCCTGGCGCCACCTGCGCTATCCAGCGCCTCGTAAACATCGGTGAAATTGAAGATGTGAGGACCATGAACGATCGACGCGCCCAGCTTGACCGCCTCGATCGGATTCTGCCCGCCATGCTCGATCAGCGAGCCGCCCATGAACACGATCGGCGCCAGCCGGTAGAACAGTCCCATTTCGCCCATGGTGTCCGCGACGTAGATGTCGGTCGTTGCGGTCGGCAATTCCTCGCGCGAACGCTGGGCCACGTGCAGGCCGGAAGCCGCGACGCTACGGGCGATCGCTTCGCCGCGCGCCGGATGCCGCGGCACAATTACGCTCAGGAGCGACGGGAAGAATCCTGCAAGCGCGCGATGCGCATCAAGCAGAATGTCTTCTTCGCCGGGATGGGTCGACGCCGCCACGATGATCGGGCGGCCGCGCGTCACCGACATCAGCCGTTCCAGTTTGGCGGAGTCGGCGGGCGGCGCCGGAACATCCAGCTTCAGATTGCCCGTGGTGATGACGTTGCGGCTGCCCAGCGCCGCAAAACGCTCCGCATCGACATGCGATTGCGCCAGACAGACGTCGAACCGGCCAAGCAACGCCGAGATCGTGCCGGCGACCCTGCGCCAGCGCGGAAACGAACGATGCGACATCCGGCCGTTGATCAGGACCATCGGCAGCCGCCGCGCCGCGCTCGACAGGATGAGATTGGGCCACAAATCAGATTCGATGAACAGCGCGAGACTCGGCCGCCAATGATCGAGAAAGCGCGCCACATAACGCGGGGAATCGTACGGCACATATTGATGAATGATGTCGGCGGGAAACCGCTTGGCGACGATCGCCGCCGAGGTCACCGTGCCCGAGGTCAAGAGGATGCGGATATTGAGCGCGCGCAACTTCTCGATCAAGGCCGCCGCGGCCAGCACTTCACCGACGCTGGCGCCGTGAATCCACACCAGCGGCCCGTGCGGCCGGATGTCCAGGCTCATGCCACGGCGCTCACTGACGCGCGCGGGATCCTCCTTGCCCTGTTTCAGCCGCCGCTTGATCAGCGCCGGCGCCAGCGGCACCAACGCGGCGGAGAGCTTCTGGTAGACGCGCAGCGTCATCGGCAGGGAGTTAGCCATGACCGGCTCCTTCCGGACGGCCGATTTGCGCATAGGCGCGACGGGTCGCGTCGTTCAGGGTCGCCTCCAGTCGCGCGCGCAAGTCTTCCATCGTCTCGGCATCCGCGTCGGGGGGAACGATAATGATCTCGCCTCCGACCAATGCACCTCGCCCGAATGGCAAATTGATGGTGGTGCGGTCCCAGTTGTGCAGGCGGACGAAGCGGCTGGTCGCCATCGCAAATGGCATGATCGGCCGTCCCGATTCCCGCGCCAGCATGATGATGCCCAGCCCCGCGACGCGCGAGCGCTTCGGCACGTCGGCGGTCAGGGCGATGTTATAATTGTCTTCAAGCGCGCGCACCATCTCCTTGAAGGCTCCGACACCGCCTTTGCGGTGAAACGCCGAGCCGTGATCGCCCGAGCCGCGGATGGTGCCGATCCCGAGCCATTCGGCGGCGATCGCGTTATATTCACCGTCGCGATGTTGCGAGATCAGCACCTTGCCGCGGTGGCTTTCCTTGGTCTTGATAAACGGCGTCATGAAATGCTGACCGTGCCAGAATGCGAAGATCGCCGGTTGCTGCGGCTCGACGATTTCATAGACTTCGGGAGGATCGAAACTGAATTTGTTGGTCCGCCAGACCAGCCGCAAGTACTCGGCCGCGAGGAAACCCGCCGCGCGCTGAAGCCAGCTGCTGCGCAGCACATTGCGAACTAATCTTTTCAACGGGCAGGCTTCGCGTCTTGACCTGGATCGAGCAGCCGGTGGAGATGAACGATGAAATAGCGCATGTGGGCGTTGTCAACCGTTTGTTGCGCTTTGGCTTTCCAGGCAGCGTAAGCGGTCGCGTAATTGGGAAACACGCCGACGATCTCCACCTGATCGAGATCCTTGAACGTCGTGCTCCCGAGATCGGTCAGTTCTCCTCCGATGACGAGATGAAGCAATTGCTGCTGGGCATTATCCGGCATGATTCCTTTTCCTAACGCATTGCCCGGCCAGCAAGAGTCCCGACGCGCAGCGACGGCGCTCAGGGCGGTCCGCGGTTTCGAAAATGCTCGACGATCCGTGCATGACGATCGCGCCCCGCTGCCACCAGCACCCCATGCGTCACCTCCCGGCGATTGTATGATATCGGATCTCCCGAGAGCGCGGTCATGTTACCATCCGCTTCCTGCACGATCAAATTGGCCGCGGCAAGGTCCCAGTCGTGGCTTTGGCCGCCCGCAAAAGCCGCATCCAGGCTTCCTTGTGCGACCCGGCACAGCCGAAGCGCCAGCGATCCGATTCGCGGATGAAGGATGATTTCACCGGATGCCTGACTGAGCCGCTGCACCAGCGGCTTCGGACCGGCGACGCGGGAAAAATCCAGCTCAGTGCCAGCCGTCGCATGAACAGGTACATCGTTGAGCATCGCGCGATGTCCGCGCGCCGCAAAGAAAAACTCGTCGCTGGCCGGTGCAAGCACCGCCGCCAGCAGTGGCGAACCCCCCTCGACCAGCGCTGCGCTCACGCACCAGTCTTCGCGGCCGGCGAGATAGCCGCGGGTGCCGTCGATCGGGTCGACGATCCAGACCAGAGGTTTGCCGAGACGCGTCTCGTCATCGGCGCTTTCTTCCGACAGCCAGCCGTAATCCGGCGTGGCCGATCGCAGCCGGCTCTCGAGCAGGTCGTTAACGCGGATATCGGCTTCGGACACCGGTGAAGATGCGCCCTTGGTCCAGTTTTTCAATTCGGTGCGAAATAACGATAGCGCCAGCGCGCCCGCCTCCCGCACGGTATCCTTGAGCAACGCGGCGTCGCGCGTCAGAGCATTGTCGCCCAAAATCCTGTTGTGAACGCCGCCGGCGCTAACGTCCGCCAACCGTCAATCCCTCGATGCGCACCGTCGGAGCATTCACGCCATAACGGAATTCCAGGTCGTTGGCCGGCGCCAGCGATTTGAATATCTCGAGCAGATGGCCCGCGATCGTCACCTCGCTCACCGGATAGGTGACCTTGCCGTTCTCGATCCAGAAGCCGGATGCGCCGCGGCTGTAGTCGCCGGTCACCCCATTGACGCCGGAGCCGATCAGGTCGGTGACGTAAAATCCGGCTCTGATGTCGGACATCAGCTCGGCCGGCGTGGGTTCGCCGGCCTCGAGATGCAGGTTATAAGGCCCCGGCGAGGGCGATGACGAAACGCCACGGTGGGCGTGGCCGGTCGTGACCAGTTCGAGCTCCCGCGCGGTCGCGCAATCCAAAAGCCACGTTGTCAGAACGCCGTCATCGATGATCGCGAGCTTTTTGACCTTGACGCCCTCGGCGTCGAAGGTTTGCGAGCGCAATCCGCGCACCCGCAACGGATCGTCGATGATACGGATGTTCTTTGCGAACAACCGCGCACCGAGACGGTCCTTCAGGAAGCTGGTCTTGCGCGCGATCGAGGCGCCGTTCACCGCGCCCACGAGATGGCCGACCAGCGATCCGGAAACCCTGGGATCGAACACGACAGGCACCTTGCAGGTCTCGACCTTGCGGGGATTGGCGCGCGCGACCGTGCGCTCGCCTGCCTTGCGGCCGACGCTTTCGGGCGAGGCGAGATCGGATGCATGTGGCGCGGTCGTGTAATCGTAATCACGTTCCATGGCGGTGCCGTCGCCTGAGATCGCGGTCATCGCAATGCCCTGGCTCGAGCGCAAATAGGAGCCATGGAAACCGGTAGAGGTCACCAGCACCATGCCGCCAATTCCCGTCGAGGCCGACGCGCCGCCCGATTTGGTGACGCCCTTGACGGCGAGCGCGGCCGCTTCGGCTTCACAGGCGCGCCGCTCAAGCTCTGCGGTCGACGGGATGTTGGGGTCGAGCAGATCGAGATCGGGAAAATCGCGCGCCAGCAATGATGGATCGGCGAGACCGACATATTTGTCGTCGGGCGCGACGCGCGCCATGGCGACGGCGCGCTCCGCAAGCTTTGCGACGCCATCGCCGCTGACATCATTGGTCGAGACCACCGCCTGGCGCTGCCCGACCAGCACGCGCAGCCCGACATCATCGCCTTCCGAGCGCTCGGATTCCTCGACGCGTCCGTCGCGGACTTCTACCCCTTGCGAAACGCCGCGCACCGCCACCGCGTCGGCGGCGTCCGCGCCGGCGCGCCTGGCGGCCTCGACAAGACGCTGCGCCAGCGTGCT
>VAZH01000169.1 GCA_005884465.1 Alphaproteobacteria bacterium
TACACGGCGTTCGCGCTTTACTTCGCACCGGCGTTCTTTCCGAACAGCGACCCGGTGGTGCAGCAGCTCGACGCCGCCGTGCTGTTCGCCGCGACTTTCCTGATGCGGCCGCTCGGCGGCTGGCTGTTCGGCTACATCGCCGACCGCTACGGCCGGCGGCTGTCACTGACGTTGTCGGTGGTCTGCATGTGCTTCGGCTCATTGATCATCGCGGTCACGCCGACCTATGCCTCGATCGGCGTCGCCGCGCCGGCCATTCTCGCGCTGGCGCGCATTATCGAAGGCCTCAGCCTCGGCGGCGAATACGGCGCCAGCGCCACCTATCTCAGCGAGGTCGCGGATCCCAGACATCGCGGCTTCTATTCCAGCTTCCAGTACGTCACCCTGATCGGCGGCCAGCTCACCGCGATCATCGTGCTGCTGTTGCTGCAAAAAGTATTTCTGACGCCGGAGCAATTGAAGGAGTGGGGCTGGCGGATTCCATTCGCAATCGGCGCCGGGCTCGCGATTTTCGCAGCGGTGATGCGGCGCACGCTGCATGAGACCGAGGCGTTCGTCGAAGCCAAGAAAATCGTCAGGCCAACCGGCTCGATCCGCGGCCTCCTGGAGTATCCGAATGAGCTGTTGCTGGTGGTCGGCCTTACCGCCGGCGGCACGGCCGCATTCTACACCTTCACGACCTATATGCAGACCTTCGTGAGATTGTCGGTCGGTCTCACCCCGGACCAGACAACCATTGTCATTTTCGGTTCGTTGATTTTCGCAACATTGCTTCAGCCGATTTATGGCGCGCTGTCCGACCGCATCGGCCGCAAACCGCTATTGATCTTTTTCGGCGTCGCCGGCACGCTGGGAACGATTCCGATCCTGACCACGTTAAAGGCGACCCACTCGCCGTTGATGGCCTTCTTGCTGATTTGCGCGGCCTGGATCTTTGTCGCCGGCTACACCTCGATCAACGCCATCGTCAAGGCCGAGTTGTTTCCCACCAAGGTCCGCGCGCTCGGCGTCGGCCTTCCCTACGCCATTACGGTGTCGGTGTTCGGCGGCACCGCGCCTGCGGTCGCGCTGTATTTCAAGAGCCTCGGGCACGAGGACTGGTTCTACTACTATCTCAGCGGCATGATCTGTCTGTCGCTGGTCATCTACTCGACGATGCGCGACACCAAGCATGAATCGGCGATGCACCGCCACGAATAGGATGGCGCGAGATATGGCCGATGAGAACGAGCCGCCTCCGGTCAGCAAGCTGACCCGCACCAAACAGCGCTGGGCGCGCGAGGGCCGCTTTCTCACCGGCAAGACCTCCCCGCCCGAAGAACGGCGCCTGGCCGCCGGGACAGCACCTCACCAGGGACTGGCCTGTCCTCGATCTGGAGATTTCCCGCGAGCGCTGGCGGCTCGATGTCTATGGCGCGGTCGAAACGCCGGTTTTCTGGGATTTCGCCCGGTTCACCGCGCAACCGCAGACAAAATCCACTTCCGACATCCATTGCGTGACCACATGGTCGCGGTACGACAACCAATGGGAAGGGCTGGCGACTCGCGATCTCCTTGATGCCTGCCATCCGCGCGACGAAGCAAAATACGTCGTGCTGCATTCCCATGACGGCTACACCACCAATCTGGCGCTGGAAGATTTTGCCGCCGAGGACGCCCTGCTCGCACACGCCTGGTCCGGCGCGCCGCTCGAGCCGGAGCACGGCGGCCCGGTGCGGCTGGTGGTGCCGCATCTCTATTTCTGGAAGAGCGCAAAGTGGCTGCAGAGCATCGAATTCCTCGCTGAGGATGCGCCGGGCTACTGGGAAGTCCGCGGCTATCACAACCGCGGCGATCCGTGGGCCGAGCAGCGCTATTCCGGGGACTGATGCGATCACCGATCCCAACCATGGAGACTGAACGTGCCGACTGAACGTTTCCAATTCACGGGTATCGGCGGCCATCAACTCGCGGCAGCGCTTGATATGCCCGAGCGTGAGCCGCTGGCTTACGCGTTGTTCGCGCACTGCTTCACCTGCGGCAAGGACGTGCTGGCCGCCAAGCGGATCGCGGTGGCGCTGGCAGCCGAGGGCATCGCGGTGCTGCGGTTCGACTTCACCGGCCTGGGCTCCAGCGAAGGCGATTTTGCCAATTCGACGTTTTCGTCGAACGTCGCCGATCTGGTGCGGGCCGCCGACCATCTGCGCCAAACCCGCAAAGGTCCCGCGATCCTGATCGGCCACAGCCTCGGCGGCGCCGCCGTTCTTGCCGCCGCCGGCCAAATTTCCGACGCCAGGGCGGTCGTCACCATCGCGGCGCCGTCCGACCCCGCTCATGTCACCGGCCTGTTTGCGGATCGCATCGAGGACATCCGCAAGCAGGGAGAGGTCGAAGTCTCGCTCGCCGGCCGTCCATTTCACATCAAGCGCGAATTTCTCGACGACATCGCCGAGCACAACCTGATGACGCAGGTGAGCACGCTGCATAAGGCGCTGCTGATCATGCATTCGCCGACCGACGACACCGTCGGCATCGACAATGCCACCCGCATCTTCGTCGCGGCCAAGCATCCCAAGAGTTTTGTGTCGCTGGCTGGCGCGGATCATCTGTTGAGCGGCAAGCGCGACGCCGCCTACGTTGCCGACGTCATCGCCGCATGGACCAGCCACTATCTCGATCCGGTCGCGCCGGAGCAAGCGGTCGATCCCGGTGAAGCGCCGCGCAACGTCGTGGTTCGCGAAACCCGCAACAGCAAATTCCAGCAGACCGTTTCCATCGGGCCGCATCGCATGCTGGCCGATGAGCCCGTTGCCGCCGGCGGCGAGGACAGCGGGCCCGGCCCTTATGATTTTGTGCTGGCCGGCCTCGGCGCTTGCACGTCGATGACCATGCGCCTCTATGCCGACCGCAAATCGCTGCCGCTCGAGCGCGTCACGGTGACGCTGAAGCACAGCAAGATTCACGCCGAGGATTGCGCCGAGTGCGAAACCAAGGCCGGGATGCTCGACCAGATCGAACGGGTCATCGCCATGGAGGGCAATCTGGATACCGAGCAGCGCAAGAAACTGATGGAAATCGCCGACAAGTGTCCGGTGCACCGCACCCTCACCTCGGAGGTTCACATCGTGACCCACGCGGCGGATTGATCGAACCAGCCGTGACGCCTATCAGGCCGGCCGCAGGATCACGCGATGCCGCGACGAGCCGGCGACCGCGACGAAAGCGCGCCTGGCGTCTTCCAGCGGATAGATCGCATCGGGTCTGATCGGAAACGGCTTGAGATGCCCGCCGGCAAACCCGGGAACGAGTTCCCTGAGCACCGCCCCGGTCGCGATTGACGACAGCGCCAGCGTATCGACGCCGACATAAGTGTGCTGGCCGCGATAGAATTCGAGGATATTGAACGGCACGATCGGATTGATGGCAGCAATCAGGATCTGGCGTCCCCGCAAGGCCAGCGATTTATGCGCCGCCTGAAAATAGGGATCGCCGACCGTGTTGAACACGATGTCGGCGCCCTTGCTATCGGTGAGCTCGCGGACGCGTGTTGCAATATCCGTGCTCGACGCGTCGATCACGTCGACTTTGGAACTGGCGTGGCCCTCATAGGGTTCGTTCTTGCGCACCACGCCGATCACGCGCGCGCCATGCCAGCTCGCGATTTGTACCGCGGCCTGACCGACCTTGCCGTTGACACCCATCACCAGCACGGTTTCGTTCTTGTCGGGCATTCCGGCGCGGCGAAAGCCTTCCATCGCGGTGACGAAAGGAACGCCGATGCCGGCCGCCTCCTCCCACGACAGGTTCTTTGGTTTCTCGACCACCGCATCGGCTTCAACAACAAGATGCGTGGCGTGGGTGCCGTCGCGCCGGATCCCAAGGTCGCCCGACGAGCCGAATACCTGACGGCCGATCATATCGGCCGGACCATCGATCACGGTTCCTGCGTAGTCGCGGCCGGGCGTGCGCGGAAACACCGCGTAGGGCATCAGACCGGTGGCGGCCTTGACGTCGGACGGATTGACGGCCGCCGCCTTGAGCTCGATCAGCACCTCGTTCGCGGCCCGCGCCAGCCTGTGCCGCTCGATTGTGAGCGCGAGCGAAGCCGGATCGTCAACCCTGTCAGGCAGCCGCACGCAGCGCGCCTCGACGGTAACAGGCGGATCATTTGGGGGAGCTGACATGTTCCCGATCACTTGCGCCTTTTTCGAACGTGATTTGACCGCCGGAGGATCGTTGACACCATGGTGGCTTGGCATCATGACTAACCGACTGAACAGCTAGTTCAAGAGGCTTGTTCCAACAGGCCCGGCGATACGGGAGAAGCGTCTTGCATCCGATCCTGATCGGCAGGCGGCCATTGATGCCAGCGGGACGACGGCCGTGAACGTCAAGACGACGCTATCGCCCGACGATCTCGCGCGCGCCTGTGCCGAGGCGATGTGGAAAGAAGACGACGCCAGCAAGGGTCTCGGCATGGAGATCCTGCAGATCAAGCCTGGCGAAGCCACGCTGACGATGACGGTGCAGCCACACATGGTCAACGGACACGGCATCGCCCATGGTGGCTTTATCTTCCTGCTGGCGGATTCGGCCTTCGCCTTTGCCTGCAATTCCCACAACGAGCGCGCGGTCGCCGCGCAGTGCAACATCTCCTTCATCAGGCCGGGCAAGCTCGGCGATCGGCTGGTTGCTGTGGCAAGGGAAATTTCGCGAACCGGCCGCTCCGGGATTTACGATATCCGTGTCAGCGTTGATAGCACGGCGATTGCCGAGATGCGCGGCCATTCCCGCACCGTCGGCGGCGCATGGGTGCCGGCCGCCGGCGCCGATGCCAAGTTGAAATAGGAAGTTGATTTCAGGAAACGCGCGATGGCTTCGAACCCCAAATCAAGCGGAAGCGGTTACAGCGCCGAGATGGACGAGGCGGAGCGGGCGTCCCGCGACCAGATAGCCGCGCTGCAGACCAAGCGCCTCGCCTGGACACTCGCGCATGCCTACGACAACGTCGCGCATTACAAAAAAGCTTTCGACACGGCCGGCGTGCATCCCTCCGACTTCAGGCAGCCCTCCGATCTTGGCAAATTTCCCTTCACGGTGAAGACCGATCTGCGCGACAACTATCCATTCAAGATGTTCGCTGTCGCCCGCGAAAGACTGGTCCGCGTCCACGCCTCTTCCGGCACCACCGGCAAGCCGATCGTGGTCGGATATACCAGGGCCGATATCGATATCTGGTCGGATGTGATGGCGCGCTCGATCCGCGCCGCCGGCGGCCGCAGCGGCATGATCATCCACAATGCCTATGGCTACGGCCTGTTCACCGGCGGCCTCGGCGTGCATTACGGCGCCGAGCGGCTCGGCTGCACCGTGGTGCCGGTCTCCGGCGGCATGACCGAGCGGCAGGTGCAGCTGATCAATGATTTCAAGCCCGACATCATCACGGTAACGCCGAGCTACATGCTGGCCATCCTTGACGAATTCAAGCGCCAGGGTCTCGACCCGCGCCAATCGTCGTTGAAGATCGGCATCTTCGGCGCCGAACCGTGGACCAATGCGATGCGGACCGAAATCGAGCAAGCCTTCGACATGGATGCCACCGACATCTACGGCCTTTCCGAAGTGATCGGTCCCGGCGTCGCGCAGGAATGCATCGAGACAAAAGACGGCCTGCATATCTGGGAGGATCATTTCTACCCCGAAGTGATCGATCCCGAGACCGGCGCGGTACTGCCCGACGGCGAAAAGGGCGAGCTGGTCTTCACCTCGCTGACCAAGCAGGCGTTTCCGATCATCCGCTATCGCACCCGCGACCTGACCCGGCTGTTGCCGGGCACGGCGCGGCCCGGCATGCGGCGAATGGAGAAGGTCACCGGGCGCTCCGATGACATGATCATCCTGCGCGGCGTCAACGTGTTTCCGACCCAGATCGAGGAGGTGCTGCTCGGTACCGACTGGTGCGGCGGTCATTTCATCATCGAACTGACGCGCGAGGGGCGGATGGACGAGATGACGGTGCTGGCGGAAGCGCGTCCCGAGAGCTGGGACGGCAGCGGGCTTCTCGAGCACACCGAGCGGATCGCCGCCTATATCAAGAACACCATCGGCATATCCGCGCGCATCAAGGCGGTGGCGCCCGAAACACTGGAGCGCTCGCTCGGCAAGGCCAAGCGTGTAGTCGACAAGCGACCGAAGGAATAAAACATCAGACACAGCAGATCGGGAGGAGTCCATGACCACCAGTCCCTCACGCCGCGATATCCTGACATCATCGATAGCGCTCGCCGCCGGCGCGGCGCTTCCTTCCCTCGGATCTGTGAGTTCAGCAATGGCCGATTCCAGCTCACCCACCGCCGCCGAGATCGTCGCGGCGATCCGCGACAAGAAGATGACCGCAGTCAGCGCCGTGCGGGCCGCGCTCGAACGCGCGGAGCAACTTAAGGACCTCAACGCATTCATCATCCTGAACAAGGATGGCGCGCTGGCGGCGGCAGGCCGGGTCGATGCCGGCGAGAAAACCGGTGCCCTCGCCGGTCTCCCGATCGTCGTCAAGGACAACATCAACACCGCGGACATGCCGACCTCGGGCGGCACGCCGGCGCTGCAAAATGCGCGGCCGGCGAAAAATGCGCCGTCGCTGCAGAAATTGCTCGATGCCGGCGCCATCGTCATCGGCAAAACCAACATGCATGAACTCGCGTTCGGGATCACCAGCACCAATCTTTCGTCATTTGCAGGGCCGGTGAAAAATCCCTATGACAAAACCCGGATTCCCGGCGGCTCATCCGGCGGAACGTCGGCAGCCATTGCGGCGCGGATCGTCGCTTGCGGACTGGGATCCGATACCGGCGGCTCGACCCGCGTGCCGGCAGCGTTGACCGGCACCGTCGGCCTGCGGCCGTCGGTCGGAAACGGTGGCGCGCAGCGGCGCTACAACGATGCCAACATGGTGGTCCCGATCAGTCACACCCGCGACACCGTCGGCCCTATGGGCCGCACGGTCGTGGACGTGGCATTGCTCGATTCCGTCATTACCGGCACCCCGATGGCGAACGCGGAGCCGCTGCGCGCCAAGCGGCTCGGCATTCCCGCGGTGTTGTGGAGCGGGCTCGATCGCGACGTCGAAGCCGTCGCCAAGGCCGCGCGTGGAAAACTCGCCGACGCCGGCGTCGTCCTGGTCGATGCCGATATTGCCGGGCTGTTCGAACAGAACGGCAAGGTGTCATTCCCGGTCGCGCTGCATGAACCGATTGACGATATCCCTGCCTACCTCAAGGCTTCCGGCATCGAAGGCATCACGCTCGCCGACATCGCCGGCAAGATCGCCAGCCCCGACGTCAAGGGCGCGTTCGGCGCCATCACAGCGGACGCCTTCGGCGCGGCCTATCAGGATGCGATCACGGTGCAGCGGTCGGCGCTGCAGAAGATTTATGAGGCGTATTTCCACGACAACAATCTGGACGGCATCCTGTTTCCGACCACGGTTGCGCCAGCGCCTGTTATCGATTTGGAGAAGGGATCGGGCGAGATGTCGATCAATGGCGACAAACCGGTGCCAACGTTCGACACCATGATCCGCAACACCGATCCCGGCAGCAACGCCGGCATTCCCGGCCTGTCGTTGTACGCGGGCATGACGCCAGGCGGCTTGCCGGTCGGACTTGAGATCGATGGTCCCGTGGGCGGCGATGCAAAACTGCTCGCGCTTGGGCTTTCGATCGAGGGCATTTTGGGCTCGGCACCGCCGCCGAAGATGTGAATTTTTTTCCCGTCATCCAGGAGATAGAGATCCGTCATTGCGAGGGGCGTAGCGACGAAGCAATCCAATCTTTGCTTCGCCGCACCAAAGGTGGATTGCTTCGCGGAGCCTGTCATCGGGCGGCGCGGCGCCTGTCATCGGGCGCGCATTCGCGCGACCCGTTGGCGCCGACCCGTTGGCTCGCAATGACGGCTGGCTAAATATGATCGTAATCGACCACGACCTTGTCCGAGATCGGGCGCGCCTGGCAGGTGAGGATGAACCCTGCGTTGAGCTCCCACGGCTCCAGCGAATAGTTCACCTCCATCTGCGCCTCGCCCTCGACCAGCTTGGCGCGGCAGGTCGAGCACATCCCGCCCTTGCAGGCGAACGGCAAATCCATGCCGGCGCGCAGCGCCGCATCGAGAATGGCCTCGCCCTCGGCGACCGGCACCTCGCGGCGCTTGCCGTCGATGATCAGCGCGGCAACGGCCTTCGGCGGCGCGCTTGCCGGCACGAAAGTCTTGGGGCGCGGCTTGCCGCCGAGTCCTGAGACAAAACGCTCGACGTGAATGCGGTCTGCTGAGATGCCAAGGTCGCGGCAGGTCGCCTCGATGTCCTCGCTCATGCCGGTGGGACCACAGATGAAGACGTGATCGACGCTTGCCGCCGGGATCAGCGAACGCAACAGCACCCGCACCTTCTCGCCATCAAGCCTTCCGTGCAGGATCGGGATGTCCTGCTCTTCGCCCGAGATCACATGGAACAGGGAAAGCCGCTCGATGAAGCGGTCCTTGAGTTCTTCCAGTGCCTCGAGAAACAACATGCCGCTGGTCGAGCGATTGCCGTAGAACAAAAAGAATCGACTGTCCGGCTCGCGCGCCAGCACGCCTTTTATGATCGACAGGATCGGCGTGATCCCGGAGCCGGCGGCGAAGCCGACATAGACGCGCGCCTCGCCGGGCGCGGGCGCGATACCGAAGCGGCCGGTCGGTGTCATGACGTCGAGTTCGTCGCCTGGTTTCAGCTCATCGGCGGCCCAAATCGAGAACGTGCCGCCATCGACCTTCTTCACGGCAATTCGCAATTCGCCGTCATCGGGGCCGGAGCAGATCGAATAGGAGCGGCGCACTTCCTCGCCGTCCATCGTCGTGCGCAGGGTCAGGTACTGTCCGGGCGCAAAACGGTAGTCGTCCGCAAGCTCCCTCGGAATTGCAAAGGTCAACGACACCGCGTCGGCGGATTCGCGGCGTAGATCGTTCACGGCGAGGCGATGAAATTTTGGTACGTGCGACATTAAGCCCTCATCTGCAATCCGTCATCCTGAGGTGCGAGCCAACGGGTCCGCGCCAACGGGTCGCGCGAATGCGCGCCCGATGACAGGCGCCGCGCGGCCCGATGACAGGCTCCGCGAGCCTCGAAGGATGAAAACACGGTGATTGTCCGCCAGCACCCTTCGACGCCTCCGCTTCGCTACGGCACCTCAGGGTGACGATCTCAATGACATTTGAAGTAGTCGAACGGTTCGCGGCAGCTTTTGCAGCGCCACAGCGCCTTGCAGGAGGTCGAACCGAATTCCGATAGCAGCTCAGTGCCGATTGAACCGCATTGCGGACAGGCCACCTGCTCTACGCCGAACAACGCGCGGCGGGAACTCGCCGCTTGAGGCGGCGCGATGCCGTACTCCCGGAGCTTGCGGCGGCCGTCTTCGCTCATCCAGTCGGTGGTCCAGGCCGGCGCCAGCACGGTGCGCACCTTTGGATGACGAAAACCATCGCGCTCTAGCGCCAGCTCGATTTCGAGGCCGATCATGTTCATCGCGGGACAGCCGGAATAGGTCGGCGTGATCGCGACCTCGACGCAGCCGTCGTCGTTGATCGCGACGTCGCGGAGCACACCGAGATCGGCGATGGTCAAAACCGGGATTTCCGGATCGACCACTGCCGCCGCTGCGTCCCACGCGCGCTGCCGCAACTCGGCATCGTTGAGCACAGCGGTCACCATGTCACACCTGGAAACGTCCGCTGCATCGATTGCAGTTCGCTGAGCAGGTGGCCAAGATGCTCGCTGTGCCGGCCGCTGCGGCCACCCTGCTGCATCCAGTCGCTTTTCGGCAGAACCAGCGTCGCTTCGCTCACGATGGACAAAACCGTCTTGAGCCATTGCGAATGCAAGGTCGCAGGATCGACGGCGATGCCGGCATCGATCAAAGCGCGCTCGCCGTCGTCGACCTGAAACATCTCGCCCGTAAAAGCCCAGAGATCGTCGATCGCGGTCTGAGCGCGGGCGTGGCTCTCCTCGGTACCGTCGCCGAGCCGCAAAATCCATTCCGACGAATGCCGCAGATGATAGGCGCTTTCCTTCTCGGATTTTGCCGCGATCGCCGCCAGCATCGCGTCGCTCGACTTCATCATCGCGCGCCAATAGAGGTCCGCGAAAGCCGCATAGAAGAACTGCCGCACCATGGTGTGCGCGAAGTCGCCGTTCGGCTGCTCCAGCAGCAGGAGATTGCGATACTGCCTGACGTCGCGCAGGTAGGCGAACTTGTCTTCGTCGTTGCCTTTGCCTTCGACCTTTGCCGCGTAGCTGTACAGCTCGCGCGCCTGTCCCAGCAGATCGAGGCCCATATTGGCGAGCGCCATGTCCTCTTCCAGCATCGGCGCGTGGCCGCACCATTCCGACAGCCGGTGCCCCAGGATCAGCGCATCGTCGGCGCGGCGCAGCGTGTACAGCACCAGCGGTGTCTCGGAGACCTGGATCGAGGCAACAGCCATGTTCAATCACCTGCTTGCACGGTCGTCATTGCGAGGAGCGGAGCGACGAAGCAATCCATACTTGCCTTGTGGCTCTGTGGATTGCTTCGCGGAGCCTGTCATCGGGCGCGCACTCGCGCGACCCGTTGGCTCGCAATGACGATTTAGTCCCTTTCGAAACGCACCTCGCCATGAGGGTTAACGGTCACATGTGCCCGACTTCGTCAGGCACGTCATAAAATGTCGGATGGCGGTAAATCTTGGATTCTGCCGGCTCGAACATCATGCCCTTCTCGGCAGGATCGGATGCGGTGATCGCGCTCGATGGCACCACCCAGATCGACAAGCCCTCACCGCGGCGGGTGTAGATGTCGCGCGCGGCCTGCAGCGCCAGCGTCGCATCACTGGCATGCAGCGAGCCGACGTGCTTATGCGCAAGTCCGTTGCGGCTGCGGATAAAGACTTCCCACAGCGGCGTGTTCGGCGTGGCCATCATGAGCTCCCTGAATTCTTATGCGGCTTGTGCCGCCTGCCTTTGCTTGCGCTTTTCGGCATAGGCCTGCGCGGCCTCGCGCACCCAGGCGCCCTCGTCATGCGCCTTGCGCCGCGCCGCAAGCCGGTCGCGGTTGCACGGGCCGTTGCCGGCCAGCACCTGCTTGAATTCGTTCCAGTCGATTTCGCTGTATTCCCAGTGCCCCGTCGTCTCGTTCTGCTTCATGCCGGGATCGGGAATCGAAAGCCCCAGATATTGCGCCTGCGGCACCGTCGCATCGACGAATTTCTGCCGCAGCTCGTCATTGGAGAAGCGCTTGATCTTCCATTTGGTCGAGGTGTCGCTGTGCTGGCTGGCCTGGTCGGGCGGTCCGAACATCATCAGCACCGGCCACCACCAGCGATCGAGCGCGTTCTGCGCCATCGCCTTTTGCTCTTCGGAGCCGCGTGCCAGCGTCATCATGATCTCGAAACCCTGGCGCTGGTGAAAGGATTCCTCCTTGCAGACGCGGATCATCGCGCGCGCATAGGGACCGTAGGAACAACGACACAGCGGGATCTGGTTCATGATCGCGGCGCCGTCGACGAGCCAGCCGATCGCGCCGATGTCGGCCCAGGTCAGCGTCGGATAGTTGAAGATCGAAGAATACTTTGCTTTGCCGGCCAGCATCAGGTCGACCAGCTCTTCGCGTGAGGCGCCGAGCGTCTCGGCCGCGGCATAGAGATAAAGCCCGTGGCCGCACTCGTCCTGCACTTTGGCCAAGAGCGCCGCCTTGCGGCGCAATGACGGCGCGCGCGTGATCCAGTTGCCCTCCGGCAGCATGCCGACGATTTCGGAATGCGCATGCTGCGAAATCTGCCGCGTCAGGCCGCGGGCATCCAGTCGTTGGGTTCGATGCGCTCTTCGGCGTCGATACGCGCCTGAAACTGCGCCGCGCGCGCGGCGTCCTCGATATGGCGGTCTTCGGCTTCGGAGGTGTTGAGCGCCTGGGTATACATGGCCGATCTCCCAAGGGGGCGACACCAACATATAACAAAAATTATGAAATTCAAGCTGTTTTTGTAACATAAAGGACTAATCGCCGAACCGGCGCGCCAACTCCCGGCCAGCCTTCGGCAAGGGTCCGGCTTCGTTGCTTCCGTACCGGTCAAGCCATTGTTCGGACGCCGTAAGCAGCCCGCGATAGATCTCGCCGCAGAGCCCGCGGGCCGCCTGTCCCGGCCAATCGGCGGGCAGCAGAGCCGTCGGCAACAGCGGATCGCGCAGCACCACCCGCCGGTAATAATGGATCAGCAAGATCCGCGCGGTAAAGGCGTCGGCATCCGCGAGGGGTTCGCGGCGGGCAATCCAGCCTCGCAGCGGCTCAAAGGTTTTCATGAATTTCAGATAGGCATCAGCGGTGCGATGCAGCGGCCAGCTCTCGCTGAGCAAGCGTCGGCCGCTCTCGTCCTCGGCGGAGACTTCCAGACGGATCGCGGTGGCCGCTTCCTCCGGAATCGGGACACCCGAAGGCGCGATCCATACGCCCGGCAGCGGGCTGCCAAAGCCGGCATTTTTCAGCGCCTCGCGGGACGCGTCGCGATCCACGCTATTGCCGATCAGCAGCAGCTCAAAGCGTCCGGTCCAGCCCGATGGCGGCGGATCATAGATATGTTTGGTCGCGGCATCGAAGGTTAGCCGTCCGCTCTTTGCCAGCCGATAAAAACTGTTGCGGCCGACCTTGTTGCGCTCGAGCCAGGCGTCGGCCGCCAGCCGCGACATCGCCGTGCGCACCACGCCGCTGTCGATGTCGAGTGCCTTAAAAAACTCCAGCAGCGTGCCTAGCCAGACCGAGCCGCCCCGCGGCACGATGGCATCGCCGAACACCGTGATGACGATGGAGCCGGTGCGCGAGGGCTCGCGCTTGAGCTGTTCGATGATGCGGGCAAGCGGATGCGCCATGCGCAACGCATAGCGCGTTTGGCCGATTCATGAAAACGCCGTGCGGGCATCTCCCTCTCCCGTCC
>VAZH01000170.1 GCA_005884465.1 Alphaproteobacteria bacterium
GGCTGCGCCAGCCGCGGCGGTCGAACGGCGCCCACTTGCCTTCGGGCTGCGCCAGACGATCGGCCACCGCATAGACGACGGCGGGATGGTGGCCCATGCCGCAATGGCTGCTCTCGACCTCGATGTTCTCGGAGCGGGCGGATGGCGTTTCCATGCAGCCTTGCCACGCGCAGATGCCATCGGTGCGGCTGAAGATCGCGGTGGTCGGCACCGGCGGTGTTGCCGAAATCGATCCGCCGAACCGCAGATCCTGTTCATCGGCGCGGCGGCCGCTCGCCATCTCATAGACGCGCCAGGCGTTGGTGGCCCTCGGATTGCCTGCAAACGGGCTGCCGAGCGTAATCACCGAGCGCACGCGATCCGGCATCATCTTTGCCAGTTGGCGCGCGTAAACACCGCC
>VAZH01000171.1 GCA_005884465.1 Alphaproteobacteria bacterium
AGCCGGCAGACGCCAGAGATCTTGCATGGAAAACTCCGTTCGGACGCCATCTTGTAGCGCTGTGCAGTGAGGCTTGTCGAGCAGACCTGCCGAACGTCATTCGGGGGCATCGCGCAGCGAACCCGGAATCCCGAGATTGTCTTGTGAAGTGTCAGTCACATCGAGATTTCCGGGTCTGGTCCTTCGGACCATCCCGGAATGACCGTGTGAGGCAAATGGCGGCCAGGCGCGTCAGTGTCTTGTGACCGGCGTGTCCGGAAAGTCCAGGATCGCTTCGGCAAACGGAAATTCCAGCACGATCTCGCCCTCACCATCGGTGACTTCGAGGATGGCATTCAAGAGACCGTTTTCTGCGCCTTCGGTCTTCAGCAATTCCCGGATCATGGCCCGCGCAACTTCCCATGCGCGATCGGGATTGCGCAACTCTTCGCCTTCGGGATCGGAAATCAACTCGTCGCCGATACGGGTGTTGAAGAAATACCTCGGCATCGCTCAAAATCCACCTCTGTTGAAGTCTCCAATTAGGGAACCGGCGACATTTCACAAGTTCTTTCGCGCTGCAGCATGAACATAGGAGACTTCGTGAAAAAGATTTCACTGGCGAACTTTTCGTTCCGCACTAGTTTATCCGCGAGGGCGGAGTCCGTCCGGTTGAAAAAGTTGAAAAAGGAGAGAGCCAAAATGGCCTGGAAAACCCCAAAAATCGTGGAAGTGCCGGTCGGCATGGAAATCAACATGTATGCGTGCGCCGCCCGCAAGTAAGCGAGCGCGACAGCTTCACGTCTTGACTTAAGGTGGACCTCCAGGCGTGACACGTTCCCAATCGTGGGATCGTGATCATGCCGGCGTCCACCTTCGAAGTATTTGGAATCTCCAGGAGACGGATCATGCTTCGCGTCGTCGTCCTGGGCGTCGCGGCCGGTGGTGGTATTCCGCAGTGGAATTGCGGATGTGCGGTTTGCCTGGCGGCGCGAACCGAACATCCCGAACTCGGGAGCACCCAGGCTTCGGTTGCGATCAGCGCCGATGGCGGTCACTGGTTTCTGATCAATGCATCTCCCGATCTGCGCCAGCAACTGATCGCGACGCCGCAGCTTCACCCCCAAGCTGGAGAGCTGCGTCACAGTCCGGTATCCGGCGTGATCCTGACCAACGGCGAAATCGACGCGATCACCGGCCTTCTGTCGATGCGCGAGGGCTGGCCGTTCACGATCTACGCGCACCCAAAAGTGCTTTCGATCCTGAAGGCCAACAGCATCTTCAACGTGCTGAACGACAAGAATGTGCGGCGCCAGCCGATTGAGTTGGACAAGACGTTCGAGCCGACTTTGCCCGGCGGCTCGCCAGCCGGCATCGAAATCCTGCCATTCGCCGTTCCCGGCAAAAGCGCGTGGTATCTGGAAGGCGAAGCCCACCCCGCCGCCGACGATGGCGCGGGCGATACGATTGGGCTTCGGGTTCGCGACAAGGCTACCGGCAAGTACTTCTACTTTCTCGCCGCCTGCGCGGCCGTCAATGACGATCTGAAGTCGCGGCTGGCCGGCGCGCCGCTGATCTTCTTCGATGGCACGGTGTGGCGCGATGACGAATTGATCGCGGCCGGCCTCGGCAACAAGACAGGGCAAGGCATGGGACATATTGCAATGTCGGGCGACCATGGGGCTATCCAAAGCCTTGCCGGGCTGGATATCGGCCGAAAGATATTTCTGCATATCAACAATTCCAACCCGGCGCTGCTGCATGACTCTGCCGAGCGCAGGGTAGCCGAGCGCGCGGGCTGGCAAATTCCCGCCGATGGAACGGAGATCGTGCTTTGAACGCGATGAGCTTGAGCGGGATGACGGCCTTTTCGCTCGGTAATACCGCGCCGCTGAACAGTGCCGAGGAACTGGAAGCGGCGCTCCGGCAGATCGGGGCTACCCGCTATCACAATCTGCATCCGTTCCATCGGCTATTGCACGGCGGCAAGCTGAACAAGGGACAGGTGCAGGCCTGGGCGCTGAACCGCTACTATTACCAGAGCACCATTCCGATCAAGGATGCCGTGGTGATCTCGCGCTTCCGCGACCGCGGCATCCGGCGCGAATGGCGGCACAGACTGGAGGATCATGACGGCGACCTCGGCACCGAAGGCGGCATCGAGCGCTGGCTGAAGCTGACCGAAGGACTGGGGCTCGACAGCGTCTACGTGGAATCCACCGAAGGCATCCTTCCTGCGACGCGGTTTGCGGTCGATGCCTATGTGCATTTCGTGCGCGACAGGGCACCGCTGGAAGCCATCGCCTCCTCGCTGACCGAACTGTTCGCGCCGAACCTGCACGAAGAACGCATTTCGGGAATGCTGGCGCATTACGATTTCGTCAATCCCGAGATCATGAGCTATTTCAGCCGGCGCATGGAACAGGCGCCGCGGGACGCCAACTTCGCGCTCGGCTACGTCAAGACCCATGCCAGGACGCCTGCGGAGCGCGAGGCCGTCTGCAACGCGCTGATTTTCAAGACCAACGTGCTATGGGTTCAGCTCGATGCATTATATCATGCCTATGTCGATGGCCATGTGCCGCCGGGCGCATTTGTGCCCAAGGACAGATAGAGGCGAAGCAATGATAGCCACGCGCAGCCGCAACATCAGTGTCAGCGAGGCGAGCCGGCCGCTGCTGCCGCGCCATGCCAGACTGAAGTTCGATGAGACCCGGCAGCGCTGGGTCATTCTGGCGCCCGAGCGCGTGCTGGCCCCGGACGAGATCGCGGTCGAAGTGCTTCAGCTCTGCGACGGCGTCCGCAGCGTCGAAGCGATGATCGATCAACTGGCGCAAAAGTACACCGCCGAACGCAGCGCGATTGCAACCGACGTCATCGCCATGCTGCAGGACCTCGCCGACAAGGGGTTTTTGGCCGAAGCGCGCGAGAGGACGCCATGAGTCCGGCGCTCACCGATCCCAGCGCAGTGGCCGGCGATCCCTCCGACGGGCTCGCGGTGCTGGAGCAGCGCGGCTCGCTCACCGAGACCTTTGGGATTCCGCTCGCGGTGCTCGCATAACACATCGCTGTCCGCTGCAATGCCCCTATTGCTCCAATCCGCTTGAGCTGGAGCGCGGCGGCAGCGAACTGACGACTGAAGAATGGAAGAAGGTGCTCTCCGAGCTCGCCGAAATCGGCGTGCTGCAAATCCATTTCTCCGGCGGTGAACCCACGGCGCGGAAGGATCTGGTCGAACTTGTGCGGCATGCCAGCGATGTCGGGCTGTACTCCAACCTCATCACGTCTGCGGTGCTGCTGACCAAAGAGAGACTTGGCGCGCTGGCCGAGGCCGGTCTGTGTCACGTCCAGATCAGTTTCCAGGGCAACGAACCCATCGTCGCCGATCGCGTCGCCGGCTTCAAAGGCGCCCACGCAAAGAAACTCGAAGTCGCGAGATGGACGCGCGAGCTGGACTTGCCGCTGACGGTCAACGCGGTCATGCATCGGCAGAACCTGTTCCAGCTTCCCGACATCATCCAGATGGCGGTCGATCTCGACGCCGACCGGCTCGAAGTCGCCAATGTGCAGTATTACGGCTGGGCGCTGAAAAATCGCGCCGCGCTGATGCCTACCTTCGAGCAGATCGAGGAGACCAGCCGCATTGTCGAGGAAGCGCAAACGCGGCTGAAAGGCATACTCGCCATCGACTATGTGGTGCCGGATTACTATGCGCTGCGGCCGAAGAAATGCATGGGCGGCTGGGGCCGGCAGTTCTTCAACATCTCGCCCTCGGGGAAGATCCTGCCCTGCCACGCCGCCGAAACCATTACCGGGCTCGAATTCTTGTCGGTGCGCGGCGATCATTCGATCGCCTGGATCTGGCAGCACTCCGAAGCCTTCAACCGCTATCGCGGCACCGGCTGGATGGCCGAGCCCTGCAAAAGCTGCGAGTTCAGGGAAATCGACTTCGGCGGCTGCCGCTGCCAGGCTTTTGCGCTTTCAGGTGATGCCGGCAATACCGATCCGGCCTGCACGCTGTCGCCGCTGCACGAGCAGATTTTCCAGCAAGCCGCGACCGAAGCGGCGGCCGGAAACAACCGCTTCATCTATCGCAATTTTGCCGGGGGCACGCCGGAGACGGGCAGCGACCATGGCGCCTGACGCCGACGCGGGAAAATCCTTAAATTCCCGACCCGACCCGTTTGCGCCGCTGACGTCGCAACTGCTGCCGGTCGGCGACGGCCACGAGATCTACGTCGAAAGCGTCGGCCGGGCGGATGGCATCCCCGCGGTCTATCTGCACGGCGGGCCCGGCAGCGGCTGTCAGCCCGATCACCGGCGGCTGTTCGATCCGGAGCGCTTTCATGCCGTGCTGTTCGATCAGCGCGGCGCGGGCCGAAGCCGCCCCAAAGGCCGCCGCGAAGACAATACGCTGCCGCGTCTGATCGCGGACATGGAGACGATCCGCGAGAGATTTGGCTTCGAACGCTGGATCATCGTCGGCGGCTCCTGGGGCGCGACGCTGGCGCTGGCCTATGCGCAGACGTATCCGCATCGGGTCAGCGGCATCGTATTGCGCGCGACCTTCCTCGGCACCCGCAAAGAGCTGGAAGCCGCATTTATCGATGTGCTTCCACGCTTCTATCCCGATCTCAGCGAAGATTTCCTGAGCGTGTTGCCAGGAGAAGAACGCAAGCAGCCGCTCGACGCTTACTGGCGCCGCATTCTCGATCCCGATCCCGCGGTGCACGGCCCGGCCGCCCGCGCCTGGCATGACACCGAGCAGATACTTTCCACACACACGCCAGGGCGTGTCAGGCTCGACCTTGATACGCTGAACTCATCGCGCGCTCTGCCCGCAACGCCCTTCATCGAAGCGCATTATTTTCAAAACCACTGCTTCATGAAACCGAATCAGCTTCTCACCGAGGCCGAAAAGCTCGAACGGGTTCCGGGCATCATGGTGCAAGGCCGTTACGATCTGTTGTGTCCGCCCGCGACGTCGCATGCGCTCGCGGCCGTGTGGCCCGGTTCCGAAGTTCGTTGCATCGAGGGCGCCGGCCATTCGCTCTACGATCCCGGCATCAGGAACGCCGTGATGAGGGCGGTCGCGGACATGGCCTCCAAGATCACCGGATAAGGACCGTCGGAAATGCCGCTCGCCGCAAAAGGAATGCTGCTGACATCAATGGACATCGATCCATCCGATGAGGCCGAATTCAACCGCTGGTACGATCGCGAGCATCTCGAGGAGCGCGTCGCCATCGAGGGCTTTCTCGAAGCGCGGCGCTATGTCGCGCATCAGGGCTCGCCGAAATATCTCTGCCTGTATTCCACTGCGAGCATCGACGTGCTCGACAGCCCGGCCTATCGCGCGAAGCTTGCCAACCCGACCGATTGGTCGAAAAAGACCATGGCGCGTTTCAAGAACATGATCCGCGCGGTGGCGCGCATTACGATCAGCCGCGGACAGGGCCGCGGCGCGGCGCTCGGCATCATCCGCCTTCGTCCCTCCGCCGGATTAGAGAGCGGATTGCGCACCGCATTGCGTGAGAGACTCGATCCGGTGCCGCTCGACGGCATCATTTCGATGCACCTGATTGAGAGCGATCCGATGCTTTCCAGGCCAATCACTGACGATCCCGCAACTCTCAATCCTGGCGCGGGCGACTGGTTCGTCCTGATCGACGGAGCGCATGTCAACGCGATCTCGGCAGCTATCGCTGCCCGCTTCACGGGTTCCGCTTTTGAGTCGGGAATAAAGATATCGGCAGGCAGTTATAATTTAATGTGGGATCTGGCGCGGAACGACCTTCAGCTGTCCTGAATCCAGGCCGTACAGCTCGGAAAATGCTATTTGCTGCACTGCCACATATGTCGGAGCCGCATTAAAGCTGGTGGGCCAGACCAATGGTGAATGGCGATTAGGCAAAAATGGCTTTTCACTGCAACTCCGATCATATTGAATGGGTTGATTCACTAAGTCCATGATATGGCGGGCGAACCACAAGAGCGCCGTGATGAGCGTTCGCAACAGAAGTTGAAGGCCGCGCGACCTGTTGTTACCGCGCGGACAAGGTAGGAATGAAACCGACTGATATCTCGGCACCCGACTACTTTCACAAAGTGGTCGACTGCCAGTGGGCCTGTCCCGCACATACGCCCGTTCCAGAATACATCCGCTTGATCGCCGAGGGCCGCTACAGCGACGCCTACATGATCAATTGGCGATCGAATGTGTTTCCGGGAATTCTGGGACGCACCTGCGATCGTCCGTGCGAGCCTGCGTGCCGCCGCGGCCGTGTCGAGGAAACCCCGGTCGCGATCTGCCGGCTGAAGCGCGTCGCCGCCGATTTCAAGGATGACGTCAAGCACCGCATGCCGCGGCCGTCGGCGAAAAACGGCAAGCGTATTGCGATCGTCGGCGGCGGCCCCGCCTCGCTCACGGTGGCGCGCGACCTCGCGCCGCTCGGCTACCACTGCATCGTGTTCGATACCGACCCGAAGGCGGGCGGGATGATGCGCACGCAGATTCCGAAATTCCGCCTGCCGGATTCCGTGATCGACGAGGAAACCGATTACATCCTCAATCTCGGCATCGAGTTCAGGGGCGGCCAGCGCATCGACAGCCTGAAGAAGCTGCTCGGCGAGAACTTTGATGCGATCTTTGTCGGCTCCGGCGCACCGCGCGGACGCGAGCTCGACATTCCCGGCCGCAAGGAAGCGGCAAACAACATTCACATCGGCATCGACTGGCTCTCCAGCGTCTCGTTCGGTCACACCGACAAGATCGGCAAGCGCGTGATCGTGCTCGGCGGCGGCAACACCGCGATGGATTGCTGCCGCACCGCGCGACGTCTCGGCGGCCAGGACGTCAAGGTGATCGTGCGTTCCGGCTTCGAGGAGATGAAGGCGTCGCCCTGGGAGAAAGAGGACGCCATGCATGAGGACATT
Organism: Alphaproteobacteria bacterium; assembly: GCA_005884465.1. Lineage (GTDB taxonomy): Bacteria > Pseudomonadota > Alphaproteobacteria > Rhizobiales > Xanthobacteraceae > Bradyrhizobium. The sequence continues at coordinate 6,916 of VAZH01000171.1, forward strand.
CCGATCCTCAATTTCATGGTTCCTGTCGCGTTCACCCACGACAATGGCAAGCTCACTGGCGTCACTTTCCAGAAGGTGAAGGCCGAGTACGACGCCAAGGGTCGGCGCAAGCTGGTATCCTCAGGCGAGCCGGACCAGACCATCGCATGCGACGACGTGCTGGTCGCGGTCGGCCAGGAGAACGCGTTTCCCTGGATCGAGCGCGACTGCGGGGTCGAATTCGACCAGCGGAACATGCCCAAGGTCGATGCCAAGACCATGGGGTCGACCCATCCCAAAGTGTTCTTCGGCGGCGACGCCGCCTTCGGCCCCAAAAACATCATCTGGGCGGTGGCGCACGGCCACGACGCCGCGCTTTCGATCCACAAGCTTCTCTCCGGCGAAGACATTACCGAGCGTCCGCTGCCCGAGGTGCAGATCTCGTCGCAGAAGATGGGTATCCACGAATGGAGCTACGACAACGATATCTCCAACGACAAGCGCTTCAGGGTGCCGCATCGCGACAAGGTCGTCGCGCTGAGGGATATTCGCGCCGAAGTCGAGCTCGGCTACGACGTCAAGCTCGCGCTCGGTGAGGCACGACGCTGCCTGAACTGCGACATCCAGACGGTGTTCACCGCACCGCTGTGCATCGAGTGCGATGCCTGCGTCGATATCTGCCCGATGGATTGCATCTCCTTTACAGAGAATGGCGAGGAAGCCGATTTGCGTGCGCGGCTGAAGGCGCCCGCGCCGCATCTCGACCAGGACCTCTATGTCGCCGACGGCCTCAAGACCGGGCGCGTCATGGTGAAGGATGAAGACGTCTGCTTGCACTGCGGCCTGTGCGCCGAACGCTGTCCCACCGGCGCCTGGGACATGCAAAAATATCTCATCGATATGACCCTCGCAGGTACATCATGCCCGTCCAAAAGCCGATCAGCAGCGTAAACGACTTCGTCGTCCGCTTCGCCAACGTCAACGGCTCGGGCTCGGCGAGCGCCAACGAACTGTTCGCGCGCTCGATCCTGCGCCATGGCGTGCCGGTCTCACCGCGCAACATCTTCCCCTCCAACATTCAGGGCCTGCCGACCTGGTACGAAGTGCGGGTGACCGAGGACGGCCATCTCGGCGCGCGTGGCGGCGTCGATTTGATGGTGGCGATGAATCCGCAGACCTGGGACAAGGATCTGGCTTCGATCGAGCCCGGCGGTTACCTGTTCTACGACTCGACCAAGCCGATGCCGTCATCGAAATTCCGCGCCGACATCAGCGTGATCGGCGTGCCGCTGACCGCCATCGCCAACTCGACCTATACCGACCCGCGCCAGCGCCAGCTGTTCAAGAACATCATCTATCTCGGCGCGCTGTGCGCGCTGCTCGACATGGACCCGAAGCTGATCGAGCAACTGATCAGCGAGCAGTACAAGGGCAAGGAAAAGCTGTTGTCCTCCAACGTCCACGCGCTGCATCTCGGCCGCGATTGGGCGTTGCAGAATCTCAAATGCCCGATCGGGCTGCGGGTCAAGAAAACCGACAAGGTCGGCGACCGCATCTTCATCGAAGGCAACAGCGCGGCTGCGCTCGGCGCGGTCTATGGCGGCGCTACGGTTTGTGCATGGTATCCCATTACACCGTCATCTTCTCTCGCCGACGCCTTTGCCAGCCACTGCAAGAAGCTGCGGCACGATCCCGAAACCGGCAAGGCAAAATACGCCATCGTGCAAGGCGAGGACGAACTGGCTTCGATTGGCATCGTGATCGGCGCGTCGTGGAACGGCGCGCGCGCCTTCACCGCCACCTCCGGGCCCGGCATCTCGCTGATGACGGAATTTATCGGCCTGTCGTATTTCGCCGAAGTGCCGGCCGTGATCATGAACGTGCAGCGCGCCGGTCCATCGACCGGCATGCCGACACGGACCCAGCAGTGCGACATCATTGCCTGCGCCTATGCTTCCCATGGCGATACCAAGCACGTGATGCTGTTTCCGGAAGACCCGGCCGAAGCCTTCGAATTCGCCGCACAGGCCTTCGATCTCGCCGACCGCCTGCAGACCACCATCTTCGTCATGCTCGATCTCGATATCGGCATGAACCATCGGCTCAGTCGCCCGCTGAAATGGGACGACGCCCGGCAATACGACCGCGGCAAGGTGATGACGGCGGAGATGCTGGACGAGGGACGCGATTTTGGGCGCTATCTCGATGTCGATGGTGACGGCATTCCGTACCGCACCTATCCCGGCACCCATCCGACCAAAGGCTCGTATTTCACCCGCGGCACCTCGCGCGACCGCTATGCGCGCTATTCCGAGGAAGGCCCGGTCTACGCCGACAACATGCAGCGCCTAGTGCGCAAATTCGAGACCGCGCAGGACATGGTGCCGCGGCCGCTGCAGGCCAATGCCGCCAAACCCACCAAGTACGGCGTGATCTATTTTGGCTCGACCGCGCCGGCCATGGACGAGGCGATCGGGCTATTGGAGGCGCGCGGGCATGAACTCGACCGCTTGCGGATCCGCGCCTTTCCGTTCCATTCCAGTGTCGCCAGCTTCATCGCCGATCATGACTTTGTTTATGTGGTCGAGCAGAACCGCGACGCGCA
>VAZH01000203.1 GCA_005884465.1 Alphaproteobacteria bacterium
AAGGCGGTCGATGGCGTCAGCCTAAAGGTGCGCAAGGGCGAAACGCTCGGCGTCGTCGGTGAATCCGGCTCCGGCAAGACCACCCTCGGCCTCGCGCTGCTGCGGCTGATCTCCTCCGACGGCCCGATTGTGTTCTTGGGCAGAGATATCCAGGGCCTGCGTTTCAAGGCGATGCGGCCGTTCCGCCGGGACATGCAGATCGTATTCCAGGATCCGTTCGGCGCGCTGAGCCCGCGCATGTCGGTCGGCGACATCGTCGCCGAAGGCCTGAGCGTGCATCAGGGCGCGCTTTCGCGAGAAGAGCGCGAGGCGCGGGTGATCAAGGCGCTCAGGGATGTCGGCATGGATCCGGCAACGCGCTTTCGCTATCCGCATGAATTCTCCGGCGGCCAGCGCCAGCGCATCAGCATTGCCCGCGCGGCGGTGCTGGAGCCTAATTTCGTCGTGCTGGACGAGCCGACCAGCGCGCTCGACATGCTGTTCCAGGCGCAGATGGTCGATCTGTTGCGCGAATTGCAGCGCAAGCGCGACCTGACCTACATGTTCATTTCGCACGACCTGCGCGTGGTCGCTTCGCTCGCAAGCCACCTGATTGTGATGCGCCTGGGCAAGGTGGTGGAGGAGGGACCGGCTTCGGAACTGTTCAAGTCACCGAAGACCGATTACACGCGCGCGCTGTTCGCCGCCGCGTTTCGGCTGGAAACCGAGACTTGATGACTTACGCGTATTCTATTCGCAAAAACCGGAATCCACTTTTGCGGAATACGCGCTTACGGCGCTGCCGCGGTTTAAGGCCGCTCAGGTCAGCCGCTTGATCGCAGCGATCTCGCTGCCTGCGGCCTTGATGCGCGCGATGGCCTCGCTTGTGTTTTCGATCACGGTCGCCATGTGGTGCGCATTGGCGTGAACGATGGTGTCGGCGTCCCGCGCGATCGCGACATGGCCTTGCCAGAAAATCAGGTCGCCGCGCTGCAATTTTCTGGATTCCGCCGGGCCCAGTGACCTGCCGAGGCCATCCTGCTGCATGTCGCTGTCGCGCGGGCAGCCGGTGCCCGCGGCGTTCAGCGATAGCTGGACCAGGCCGGAACAATCGATGCCAAAACTGCTCTTGCCGCCCCACAGATAGGGCGTGCCTCCGAAGCGTTCGGCGACCGCGACGAAATCGCCCTCGTAATGGTCGATGCCGCCGACATGCTGGCGCGGCAGGTACCAGCCGTCGCGCGTCACGGCAAAAGCGCCGTCCTCACGGACCACCGTTATCAAATCTCCCATGACAAGCGTATCGACCGGCGGCAGCTTGATCGAGGGACCCGGAAAGGCGAATGTGCGCAGGCTCGTGATCTTGTGCGTCGGCGTCGCGGCAGGTTTTATTAACACGCGATCCGGCAGCCAGCCCACATAGCCGTCGCTGCTCAATTGACCCCAGGCAAAACCTTCGCCATTGCGGTCATAGACGGTCACGCGCTCGCCCTTCAGCGCCTGCGTTAAAAGCGTCGCATTGGAGGATGGCGCCTCGCGCAGCGGCGCGATGGCATCGATGACCTCGAATTCCTCGCCACTGACAAAGCGCGCCGCCGCGATCTTGCCTTCGAGATATTTCGCGGCGAGATCGGGCCGCGCCGGCATCAGGCGCGGATCATCCATAGCGTTCGCCCAGCAATTTGTAGATCGCGCGCGCGGCCTGGCATTCGCCGCCTTCCGGGCGCGCCGGTTTCGCCGATGGCGTCCAGCCGTAGATGTCGACATGCAGCCAGCTTTTCGCGTGTTCGACGAAGCGCTGCAGGAACAGCGCGCAGGTGATGGAGCCGGCAAACGTGCCTGACGGCGCGTTGGTGATATTGGCGACCTTCGAGTCGAGCCAGGCATCGTAAGCCGGCCACAGCGGCAAGCGCCATAACGGATCGTTCTCCTGTTTCGCGCAAGCCGCGATGTCCAGCGCCAGCGTCTCATCGTTGGTGTAAAAGGGCGGTAAATCCGGACCGAGCGCTACCCGCGCCGCGCCGGTCAGGGTGCCCAGATCGACCAGTAGATCGGGGTTTTCCTCATCCGCCAGCGCCAGCGCGTCCGCCAGTATCAAACGGCCTTCGGCGTCGGTATTGCCGATTTCCACGGCAAGGCCCTTGCGCGAGGTGAAGATGTCGAGCGGCCGGAATGCATTGCCCGCGACCGCATTCTCGACCGCGGGGATCAAAACCCGTAAGCGCACCCTGAGCTTGGCGTCCATCACCATCTGCGCCAGCGCCAGTACATTGGCGGCCCCGCCCATATCCTTCTTCATGATCAGCATGCCGGCGGACGGCTTCAAATCTAGCCCGCCGCTATCGAAGCAAACGCCCTTGCCGACCAGCGTCACCTTGGGGTGGGCGGGATCGCCCCAGGTCAAATCGATCAGTCGCGGCGCGCGCGACGAGGCCATCCCCACGGCATGAATCAGCGGAAAGTTCTGTCGCGTAAGGTCGTCGCCGACGATGCAATTGAAATTGGCGTCAAAGCGATTTGCCAGATGCTGCGCAGCGAGCGCCAGTTCCTCCGGTCCCATGTCGTTTGCCGGCGTATTGATGAGGTCGCGGGCAAGCGCGGCCGCGTCTGCCATTCGCTTGGTATCGGCGGCGTCGATGCCATCGGGCGGCACCAGCCTGACATCGGCCGCGTCGGATTTACGATAGCGGCTGAAGCGATAGCTGCCGAGCGCGAAGGCAAGGACCGCGAGCCGGGTATCGTGCGGCGCGTTCGCAAAACGATAGACCCCCGGCGGCAGCAGGCCCGGTAAAAGGCCGGGTCTGAACAGGTCCAGGGATTTGGCGTTCTTCTCCTCGAGGCCGAACACGATCTGCGCGATTTGTCCGTCCGCGGAGGGCAAGGCGAGGCACGCTCCGGGTTTGGCGGCAAAGCCATTGGCTAGCGCGAACTGCCGGGCCTGCGCGGGCAGCTCAGCGCAGGTTGCGTCCCATGTCGCCTTCGTGGCGAAGGTGATGGGAATAGCTGATGCGGCGGGTGCGGTCTCGAACACGGAAGGCATGCTTCTCTCGGTCTTCATTTGGAACGGGCAGGGCGGGCGTAGAGGTCAGCCGAGACGTTGCAGTTTTTTTCGCGCGTCCGCAATCGGTTGTAACGACAAGCGAACTCCGCCGACTACTACACGCCGCCTGGCGAGCGTGGTAGCCTCGTTGTTCGGCGCCAGTCTTCCAGGATTAGCCAGTCTTCCAGGATTAGAATGTCATTTTCTCTAGCGGGGAATGCGATGGACGTTTTGTGGGACATTGTTGTTTCCGTCGGTCGCGGGATCGAGCAGGTATTGGTCTATGTGGAAACCCACCACTGGATTTTCGGATTTCTGGTTATCGGGTACGTCTTTTACCTTCACGACAGAGCCCTTCACGCCAGATTTGATGCGCTGGACAAGCGAATAGATGAAATCAGGAAGCGTCTCGCCGTTGAATATTGAGGGATTGCTGACCTCAATCGCATTCGTCGACTGCGATGTACCGCACGGGCGCGCGCCTTCGCGCTTCCATTGAAATCGACCGGCTTCCGCTCATGGCGGCATTAACCAGCCGTTAGGGTTAACAGTCTATTGCTGGCGCATTCAACTCGATCAATTCGCCTGATCCCAAGAGTTAAAGTGCCATGCGTCAGCAGTCCAGTCTTGCCCGGCTTCTTGCGTCCGCGGCCGTGACGGCGATTTTGGCCGCTGGGCTCGGTGGCTGCCAGACAATGTCCGATATCACGGGATCGGTGACGTCAAAGGCCGAGACGAGCCCCAGCCCCGATAGCGATCCACGGCGCGCGGCGGAGTTTTATGGCGAGCGCTATCGCGCCAATCCCAAGGATCCCGATGCCGCACTGGCTTATGGCCAGGCGCTGCGCGCCACGGGGCAGCGCGGCCAGGCGGTCGCCGTGCTCGAACAGGCCACCATCGCCCATCCCGGCAACAAGGCGCTGCTCGCCGGCTATGGCCGCGCGCTCGCCGATAACGGTAATTTCCAGCAGTCGTTCGATGTTCTCACGCGCGCCCATTCGCCAGATAATCCGGACTGGCGTATTCTTTCGGTGCAGGGAACCACGCTCGATCAACTGGGCCGGCATGAGGACGCCCGCCGCTATTACGGCAGCGCCCTGAAGATCGTGCCCGATGAGCCGTCGGTGCTGTCCAATCTCGGCCTTTCCTATGTGCTTTCCAAGGATCTGCCGAAGGCGGAAGAAAACCTGCGACGGGCTTACGCCAGCGGCAAGGCCGATGCGCGGGTGCGGCAGAATCTCGCTCTCGTGGTTGGCCTGCAGGGCCGGTTTGCCGAAGCTGAAAGCATCGTGAAAGCCGATCTGCCGCCAGACGAGGCCGCCTCAAATGTCGCCTATCTGAAGCAGATGCTGAGCCGCAAGGACAATCCGCGCGCGGGCGCGGCAACGATGCCGGTGGCGTCTCTCAACCGCCCCGACTGAGCGGCGCGATCAAATCAAAGTCGTCATCACCCGCCAACGGGTCGGCGCGGCGCGCCGCCCGATGACAAGGCTCCAGCAGGTGATCCAGTAATCGCCGGTGTTTACTGGATGGCCCGGTCAAGCCGGGCGACGACAGTCTTGAAGACACGCTTAAATGAAGTGGCTTGTCCGCGCATCGACAAGCTCATTTGAATGTTTCCGCGACCTTGATGCCGCTCGGCCCAAGGATGACGATGAACAACACCGGCAGGAAGAACAAAATCATCGGCACCGTCAGTTTCGGCGGCAGCGACGCCGCCTTCTTCTCGGCCTCGCTCATGCGCATGTCGCGGTTCTCCTGCGCCATGACTCGCAGGCTCTGGCCGAGCGGCGTTCCGTAGCGTTCCGACTGCTGCAAGGCCAGACAAACCGACTTCACGCCTTCGAGACCGGTGCGCTTCGCCAGATTTTCGTAAGCAACCTTGCGGTCCTGCAAATAGGACAGCTCGGCCGTGGTGAGGATGAATTCCTCCGACAGCGCAACCGATTGGGTAACGATTTCGCCGCTGACCCTGCGGAATGCGGTTTCGATCGACATGCCGGATTCGATGCAGATCAGCAACAGATCGAGCGCATCGGGAAAGGCGCGCTTGATCGAGAGTTGGCGTTTCGTGATCGCGTTTTTCAAAAACAGCATCGGCGCCTGCAAGCCGAGATAGGCGGCACCGATGCATATGCCGATCTTGATCGGCATCGATTTTTCCATATGCGAGATCACGAAAACATACAGCACCGTCGCCAGGAAAAGCACGAGCGGCGTTACCAGTCGGAAGAACAGGAATGTCACGTAAGGCGCATGCCCGCGATATCCGGCCATGGTGAGCTTTTCGAGCGCGGCCTCCTGCGCCAGCCATTTGCCCAGGTTGAAGTCCACCACCACCTTGGCGACGAGTTGCTTCGGTGTCTGACGCAGTGTGACCTTTTCGGCCTTGGAGAGGCGCTCGCGCTCGCGCTGCCGGATCCGCTCGCGTTCGCTCGCAACCGCCTTCATGCGCTTTTCCAGTCCCCCGGTTGCCAACAACGGCATGATCAGGGTGTAGGCGGTCGCGCTTGCGGCGATGGCGGCGAGCAGCATCGTCATGAAGCGCGCGTCATGGAGCTTGGCGATCAGAAAATCAATCATGCTGCACCGTCAGAAATCGAAGTTGATCATTTTCTTCATCACGAAGACGCCCATGGACATCCACATTGCGGAGCCAACGAGCATCAGTTGACCGGTCGGATGAGTCCACAGCAGCGAGATATAGTCGGGGCTCGACAGGTAGACGAGCAGCATGACGATGGGCGGCAGCGCACCGATGATGCCCGCTGACGCCTTGGCTTCCATCGACATGGCCTGAATCTTCTCGGCCATCTTCTTGCGGTCGCGCAGCACCTTGGACAGGTTGCCCAAAGCCTCGGACAGGTTGCCGCCGGACTTTTGCTGGATCGAGACCACGATTCCGAAGAAGTTCGCCTCCGGCACGGGCATCCGTTCGAACAGGCGCGCACATGCATCGCCAAGCGGCATGCCGATCGCCTGGGTTTCGATGATG
>VAZH01000204.1 GCA_005884465.1 Alphaproteobacteria bacterium
TCGTCATCGACGCGTTCTACACGTTTCTTGCCGATGACGGCTGGGCGATCGCCAGCCATATCGCGCTGTCGACCCTGATGGCGCTGTTTCCGTTTCTGATCGTGCTGACCTCGTTGGCCGGCTTTTTCGGCTCGAAGGAACTCGCCGATCAGGCGGCGGGGCTGATGATGCAAGTCTGGCCGAGGCAGGTCGCCGATTCGCTGTCGGGCGAGATTCACGACGTGCTGACGACAACCCGCGGCGACGCGCTGACGATCGGCGCCGTGCTGGCGGTATATTTCGCCTCGAACGGCGTCGAAAGCCTGCGCGTGGCGCTCAACCGCGCCTATTCGGTGATCGAATCGCGGCGCTGGTACTGGCTGCGGCTGGAATCGATCGGCTACACGCTGGTCGCCGCCTTCACATCGCTGGCGATGGCATTCCTGATCGTACTGGGCCCGCTGATGCTGGAGGCGGCACGGCGCCACATTCCGCTGATCGTCGAAACCAACGAGAATTTTCTCAACGTTTCGCGCTACGGCATTACGATTACGGCAATGATCGTCGCGCTGTTTATTTTGCATGCCTGGCTTCCGGCGGGCCGGCGGGGATTCCTGCAGATCCTGCCCGGCATCATCTTCACCCTGGTGGGGTCGCTGATATCGGGTATCGTGTTCGGCCAGTATCTGGCGCGCTTCGCCAATAACTACGTCACGATGTATGCCGGCCTTGCGTCGGTCATTATCGCGCTGGTGTTTCTGTATTTCATCGCCGCGATCTTCGTGTATGGCGGCGAGTTGAACGCGGCGATCATCAAGTCGCGGCTGCCGCATGGCGTGTCGCTTCAAGCAGCGCAGTCGCTAGAGCCCTTGGACTCACAGGCTTGAGCAAAAAGGCATCGGCGCCGGCGGCGCGCGACGCCGCTTCGTCGTCGCCGCGGCCCGATACCCCGATGATCGGGATGCGGCCGAGCGGCGGGCTTAGGCTTCGTATTCGCTTGATCGCCTCGATGCCGTCAATGCCCGGCAGCACCATGTCCATCAGCACCGCGTTGAAGTCGCCTTGCGCGATCCGTTCGGTGGCGGCCTCGCCTTGTCCGATGAATTCCGCCTGATGACCGAGTTCGGTGAGGATGGTGTTGAGCACGACGCGGCCGAACGGATTGTCCTCGACGCTGAGGACGCGCAGCCCCTGCACCGCATCCGAGGCCACGCCGGCATCCGCATTTGAACTGGCGACGTGGGAAGCCTTTGCGCGGCTCAAAGTCACGGTCAAGGTGAAGGTGGTTCCCCCACCCCGCCGTGGCGCAACGACGATATCGCCCCCCATTGCGCGCGCCAGCGCTTTTACCGACGACAGTCCGAGCCCGGCACCGCCGAAGCGTGACGCGATGCTGACATTGGCCTGTGAGAAGGGCCGGAACAGGCGCTTGATCTCGTTGAGCGTGAGCCCGATTCCGCTGTCGGAAATCGCAAACGAAACGGCGACCTTGCCTCTTTGGCCGAGCATCGGCTCCACCGCCAGCGCGACGCCGCCCCGTTCGGTGAACTTCACCGCGTTGTCGATCAGGTTTTCCAATGCGGCGCGCAGGCGGACCGGGTCGCCGATCACCAGCGCCGGCAGCCTGGCCGAAATATCGATTTGGGATTGCAGACCTTTCGCCGCCGCCCGCCCCGCAAGCGAATCGCCGGCGTTGCGCGCCAGCACCCGCAGGTCGAAGAAATCCTGCCGCACGCCAGCCGCGGCGTTGCCGCCCTTTGCAGCATCGACGAACAATGTCGCAAGACTGGCGAGATGTTCCGCACCCGCCTTGATGGTATCGACCCAGCGCCGCTCCCGCTCGTCGAGGTCGGATGTCGCCAGCAGACCGCTGATGGCCAGAATTCCGGTGAGTGGCGTGCGGACCTCATGCGCAAACGCTGCGAGCGCTGCCTCGACGATACCGGGCACGGCAGGCACGGCAGCGCGCTTGCGCGCCTTGGCCGCGGTAACGCGGGAAGCGCGTTTTTTCGGCGCCCGCCTTTTCGGCAGCCGCGTGGTGCGCTGTGAGCGCGATTTTGGCGCCATGATTCCCCTGACCCTGGCCGCCCCCACCATGCCATGGCCGGGCTGACAGAGTCACGCCGAAGGCGTTTCGGTTTGCGGCGTGCCAACGGCAAACCTGTGGCAATCAAGGCAGGCCGACCAGGCCGCGGATGTCGGCCGGCCTCGCACCTCCGGCGCGGAGTTCGCGCAAGCCGGTGGCCTCGGTCGACTTCGAGAGTTTCCCTCCCGCAGCGTCGAGGATGAGGCGGTGGTGACGGTAGGCCGGCTGCGGCAGGCCAAGCAGTTGCTGCAATAGCCGGTGGACGCTGGTCGACCAGAACAGGTCCTGACCCCGCACCACCTCCGTCACCCCTTGCAAGGCGTCGTCGACCACAACCGAGAGATGATAGCTGGTTGGCGTTTCCTTGCGTGCGAGGACGACGTCGCCCCACGCTTCCGGCCGGGCGGCCACCGCGCCGATCTCGCCATCGGGACCTTCGCCATGCTCGGCCCAAAAGAGGTCGCCGGCGCGCGCGCAGGCCGCCGCCATGTCGAGCCGCAGCGCGTAAGGCGCGTCCGATCCGAGCAATCGCGCGCGCTCGTCGGACGAAAGCAATTTTGCCGTGCCGGGATAGAGCGGGGCACCGTCGGGGTCGCGCGGCCAGCGGCCGCTCGCCTCGCGCTGCGCCACGAGTTTTGCAATCTCGGCGCGGGTCTCGAAACTCGGAAAGACGAGGTTTTGGGCTGAAAGTTTCTCGAGCGCCTCGCGATAATCGGCGAGATGCTCCGATTGCCGCCGCACCGGCTCGTCCCATGCGATGCCGAGCCAAGTGAGGTCTTCATAGATGGCGGTCTCGAATTCCGGCTTGCAGCGGGTCAAGTCGATGTCCTCGATGCGCAGCAGCAAGCGGCCGCCGGTTTGACGCGCCAAATCAAGATTCAGCAGCGCCGAAAAGGCGTGGCCGAGATGCAGATAACCGTTCGGGCTCGGCGCAAAGCGGAAGACGGGGGGCGGCATTGAGTTCTCAACACTTGTCATTGCCGGACTTGATCCGGCAATCATCCTTCAAGAGTCTGTTACGATATGAGATGGATGCGCAGGTCAAGCCCGCGCATGACGACCCAGCGAGTTGATATTTTCGCAATGATCATCCACCTCAACACCCAGGCCGACCTCGAAGGGGCCATCCACGCGCTGGTAAAGCAGGATCCGCGGCTCAAGCCGATATTTGAGCTGGCAGGCATGCCGGCGCTGCGGCGGCGCGAGCCCGGCTATGCCGGCCTGGCTGCGATCATCTGCGGCCAGCAACTCTCCACCGCCAGCGCCGCGGCGATCTGGGCCCGCGTCAGCGCCGCCTTCGATCCGTTTCACCATGACACGCTGCGGCGCGCCCGCGCCGGCCGGCTGGGCCGGCTTGGATTGTCGGCGGCGAAGATCAAGACCCTGAAGAATCTCGCGCGCGAACTCGCCTCGGAACGGTTGAATCTCGACGTGCTGGCGAACGAGGATGCCGACGCCGCGCACAACACCCTGACGGCGCTGCACGGCATCGGCCCGTGGACCGCCGACGTCTATCTCTTGTTTTGTCTTGGACATGGCGACGCGTGGCCCGCGGGCGACCTCGCCGTGCAGGAGGCGGTGAAAATCGGGCTTGGGCTAAAGACGCGGCCGACCGCGAAGCAGATGGCGCCGCTGGCGGAACCGTGGCGTCCATTGCGCGGCGCCGCAGCGCATCTGTGGTGGGCCTATTACCGGACGGTAAAAAAGCGCGAGGGCGTGCCCGCGACATAGTCTCAGCCACCTAACGCCACCCGGTCTATTCGCGCGCAGTCCGTGACGAAATCGATGACCGCGCGTACCGCGGGGAGTTCGACGAGGTCTGGACGCGCGAGCAGCCAGAGATCCGATACGCTCGCGAGCTTACGCGGCGCAACCCGCGCCAGATCGGGATAGGCGGCGGCGACGAGGCAGGACAACGCCGAATTCCCGAGGCCAGCGCGCACCGCGGCAAGCACGTCGCCCTGTGAGGAACAACGCATGACGATTGATCCCTGCCGCGTGACGAAGTCGCTCCAGCGCGCGAGATGCACGTTCGATGCCTGGTCGGCAAAGCCGATTATGCTGTGACCCTTCCATTCATCGCGCCGTTCGGGCAGACGCCGCCGCGCGGCATAGTCACGCGAAGCATAGAAGCTGGTGCCGAGGCGGCCGATCTTGCGGCCGACCAGATTCGCAAACGTGCCAAGGAATGGGGGCCGGGTGGCATCGACACCAGGTTCGGCGCGGCGTGGTCGGGCTTCGCGCCGATGCTGAATCGATGGCTGAAGGTCGTCGAAGGGCGCGGCGACGGGCCGGTGAAGCAGGTCTATCTCGACACATTAGCTGGCCGCGTGCCGCCGGATCAGGGTCACATCCTGTCGTTGGCGACATAACAGAGTTCTTCCACCCGCCCTTTCTGCGCGATCCCAATCGGTATAGGTTTTGCCAGCAGGGAACGCCGCGAAAACGGCCGGTCAAGAGAAACACCAATGCTGGACAGAACCGACGATATCTCGATCGCCGCGGAAAATTGGCTGGCGCAATTCGAAACTGCGCTCGCAGAACCCGATGACGGCCTGCTGAAAGCCCTGTTTCACCCGGACAGCTATTGGCGCGATGTGCTGGCGCTGAGCTGGAGCCTGCAGACCATCAACGGCGCCAATGCAATCCTCACCGAGCTGAAGACTCACGCCCACCGCGCCGCTCCCGGCGGTTTTCAGATCGACCCCGACCGCGCCGCGCCGCGCCGGGTGACCCGCGCCGGCACCAACGCGATCGAAGCGATTTTCAAATTTGAGACCGCGCAAGGCCGCGGCAGCGGAATTCTGCGGCTGATCCCCGACGACGGCGATGGCAACAGGCTCAAAGCCTGGACGCTGCTCACGGCGCTCAACGAATTGAAAGGTTTTGAGGAGCAGCAGGGAGGATCGCGGCCCCGGGGCGAGGCCTATTCGCGGGATTTTCGCGGCCCCAATTGGCTCGATCTGCGCAAGGCCGCGGCCGAATATGCCGACCACGATCCGGTCGCGCTGGTGGTCGGCGGCGGACAGGCCGGACTTTCGATCGCGGCACGTCTTAAGCAATTGCAGATCGATACGCTGATTGTCGACCGCGAAGCGCGCATCGGCGACAACTGGCGCAATCGCTATCATGCGCTGACGCTGCACAACCAGGTGCAGGTCAACCACCTGCCCTATATGCCGTTCCCGCCGAACTGGCCGGTCTATATCCCGAAGGACAAGCTCGCCAACTGGTTCGAGGCCTATGTCGATGCCATGGAGCTGAACTACTGGACCGGCACCGAGTTCGAGAGCGGCGCTTACGACGAAGCAGAAGGACGCTGGTCGGTGGTGCTGCGCCGGACCGACGGCTCCAAGCGGGTGTTGCATCCGCGGCATGTCGTGATGGCGACCGGCGTCAGCGGCATTCCGAATCTGCCGGATATTCCTTCGCTGAAAAACTTCGCCGGCACGGTGCTGCATTCCAGCCAATATGGCGACGGCGAGGCCTGGCAAGGCAAGAAGGCGCTGGTGATCGGCACCGGCAACAGCGGCCATGATATCGCGCAGGACCTCTATTCGAGCGGCGCCGAGGTGACGCTGGTTCAGCGCAGCCCGACCCTGATCACCAACATCGAGCCATCGGCGCAACTGGCCTATGCGGCATATAACGAGGGCACGCTGGAAGATAACGACCTGATCACGACCTCGATGCCGTTGCCGCTCGCGAAAAAAAGTCACCAGTCCATCACGGAGCTGTCGAAGGAGCTCGACAAGGATCTGCTCGATGGCTTGCGGCGCAAGGGTTTTAAGCTCGACTACGGCGAAGACGGCACCGGCTGGCAGTTCAAATATCTCACCCGCGGCGGCGGCTACTATTTCAACGTCGGCTGCTCTGACCTCGTCGTGCGCGGCGAGATA
>VAZH01000205.1 GCA_005884465.1 Alphaproteobacteria bacterium
TCTAAACGGGCGGCGTGAGCGCAATCGGGCGCATTTGGCGCTTCGCTCACTAAATGGAGACCAGCAATGAATTTCATGAAAGCTATCGTCGCTGCCGGCCTGGTCGCCGCATCGACGTCGGCGTTCGCGGCCGACATCACCGGAGCGGGCGCGACGTTCCCGTTTCCGCTCTATTCGAAGTGGGCCGATGCCTACAAAAAGGAGACCGGCAACGGACTGAACTATCAGTCGATCGGCTCCGGCGCCGGCATCAAGCAGATCCAGGCCAAGACCGTCACCTTTGGTGCGAGCGACATGCCGCTGAAGCCGGAGCATCTTGAAAAGGACGGGCTGATTCAATGGCCGCAGGCGATGGGTGCGTTGGTGCCCGTCGTGAATCTCGAAGGCATCAAGCCAGGCGAGTTGGTATTTTCCGGCGAATTGCTTGGCGACATCTATCTGGGCAAGGTCAAGACATGGAATGACCCAGCGATTGCCAAGCTCAATCCGAAGGTGAAGCTGCCCGCCGACGCCATCACCGTGGTGCGCCGTTCAGACGGCTCCGGCACGACGTTCATTTGGACGGACTATCTCTCAAAAACCAATCCTGAGTGGAAGGCGAAGGCAGGTTCCGGTACTGCCGTCGAGTGGCCAACGGGTGTTGGCGCCAAGGGCAATGAAGGCGTTGCCGGCAATGTCAGCCAGACCAAGAATTCGATCGGCTACGTCGAGTACGCCTATGCCAAGCAGAACAAGCTGACCTACGGCGCGCTGATCAACAAAGCCGGCAAGACTGTGCAACCGACCGTTGCGGCGTTCCAGGCCGCGGCTGCCAACGCCGATTGGGCTGGCTCCAAGAATTACTACGTGATCCTGACTGACCAGCCGGGTGAAGCATCATGGCCGATTACCGGCGCGACCTTCATTCTGATGCATAAGGAACCGGTCGATAAGGCGGCGTCCGCCGAGGCCATCAAGTTCTTCAAATGGGCTTTCGCCAAGGGCGACAAGATGGCCGAGGAACTCGACTACATTCCGATGCCGGATTCGGTGGTCAAGTTGATCGAGAAGACCTGGTCGGCTGATATCAAGAGCTGATCGCGCCCGCAAAATCGTACTCCCGTCATTTGGGGCGCGACTGGAGCGAGCGAAGCCCGGATTCCATAACCGCCATCGGGAGTATGGATTTCGGGTCTGCGCATCCAGGCCGGGTGTTGCGGACTTGGGCAACGATATTGCCGAACTCGGGCAAATCCGAGTTCGGTGGCGCATCCCGCAACGACGGGGTTGGCTTGGCGGTGGGGTTGGCTTGGCAGTGAGTTTCTCCAAGCGCGTAGCGACTTCTCCGTAGCTTTGAAGTAGACAGGGGATTGGCGTGGCAGACATGGCCGTTCAGAGCGATGTAATGGAAGCCGCCGGACCTTACGATCGCGCCAGGGCGCTCAACGCGTTCAAGCTCGGCGACGTTACATTCTACTGGATCACCCGTGCCTGCGCGATCTCGGTGCTGCTCATCCTCGGCGGCATCATTCTCTCGCTGATCGCCGGCGCATGGCCGGCGATCAAGGCGTACGGTCTATCCTTCTTGTTCGCATCGCGATGGGCGCCGTCCGCCGAGCCGCCTGTGCTCGGTGCGCTCGGGCCCATCTACGGAACCCTGGTGACCTCGGCGATCGCGATGCTGATCGCCATTCCGGTCGGGCTGGGTATCGCGATCTTCCTGACCGAGCTTTGTCCGCAATGGCTGCGCCGGCCGATCGGCATCGCCGTGGAGCTGCTCGCGGGAATCCCCTCGATCATCTATGGGATGTGGGGGTTCTTCGTGCTCGGCCCGTTCATGGCCGACACGTTTCAGCCGTTCATGATCAGGCTGTTCGACGGCGTCCCCGTTCTCGGATCGATCTTCGCAGGGCCGCCCTCCTACCTCAGCCTGTTCAACGCGGCGCTGATCCTCGCGATCATGGTGCTTCCGTTCATCACCTCGATTTCGGTCGATGTTTTCAAGACCGTGCCCCCGGTGCTGAAGGAAGCGGCTTACGGCGTCGGCTGCACGACCTGGGAAGTCATTCGCAACGTGGTGATCCCATATACCCGCGTCGGCGTGATCGGCGGCATTATGCTGGCGCTCGGCCGGGCGCTCGGCGAAACCATGGCGGTGACCTTCATCATCGGCAACTCGTTCCGCATCTCCTCGTCCGTGTTTGCGCCGGGCACCACGATTTCAGCGGCGATCGCATCCGAATTCGCCGAGAGCGATGGGCTGCATCAGTCCGGCCTGATCCTGCTCGGCCTGTTGCTGTTCGTGCTGACCTTCTTCGTTCTGGCGTCTGCGCGGCTGATGCTGATGCGTCTGAAAAAGAAGGCGGGGGACTGAGATCATGAACCCGATTTACGCATCCCGCCGCCGGTCGGACATCATCGTCAAATTTCTGTGCCTCGGGGCTGCGCTGTTCGGCGTGACCTGGCTGGCGTTGATTCTGTTCACGCTGTTCTACAACGGCCTCGCAGGGATCAATCTGCAGCTCTTCACCCAAAACACGCCGCCGCCGGGATCGACCGAAGGCGGCCTATTGAACGCGATCATCGGCTCGATCATCATGACCGGAATCGGCGTCGGCATCGGCGCGCCGCTCGGCCTGTTCGCCGGCACCTATCTTGCCGAATATGGCAGGAACGACCGCCTCACCCCGGTGATCCGCTTCATCAACGACATTCTTCTGAGCGCGCCCTCGATCATCATCGGGCTGTTCATCTACGGCGCCATCGTGGTGCCAATGGGCGGGTTTTCCGCTTTCGCCGGATCTCTGGCGCTGGCCGTGATCGTCATTCCCGTCGTGGTGCGCACCACCGAAGACATGCTTCTGCTGGTGCCCAATCCGCTGCGCGAGGCGGCATCCGCGCTCGGGCTGCCGCGCTCGCTCGTCATCAAGCGCATTGCCTACCGCGCCGCGCGCGCCGGCCTCATCACCGGCGTGCTGCTGGCGACGGCGCGCGTTGCCGGCGAAACCGCGCCCCTGTTGTTTACCGCGCTCTCCAATCAGTTCTTCAGTCTCGATCTGACCAAGACGATGGCCAACCTGCCGGTGACCATCAACAACTTCGTGCAAAGCCCCTACGTCCACTGGAAGCAGTTGGCCTGGAGCGGAGCCTTGATCATCACCTTAACGGTACTTGCTCTGAACATTGGCGCGCGCATTCTTGGCGCTGATAGGACACCAAAATGAGTGACCTCTCTGTATCGATGAGCGCTGCGGGCGGCCCTGTTCCCTCGATGGCGTTGCCCGAGGCGCCTGCCAAGGTCACTGCCCGCGGCCTGAACTTTTTTTATGGCGAAAACCAAGCGCTGAAGAACATCAATCTCACGCTCGGCACCCATCGCGTCACGGCCTTCATCGGGCCATCCGGCTGTGGCAAGTCGACGTTGCTGCGGGTCTTCAACCGGATGTACGATCTCTATCCGGGACAACGCGCGACTGGTCAGGTGATGCTCGATCAGACCAATATCCTCGATCCCAAGCTCGATCTCAATCTGCTGCGCGCGCGCGTCGGCATGGTGTTCCAGAAGCCGACGCCGTTTCCGATGACCATCTATGAGAACATCGCGTTCGGCATCCGGCTCTACGAGAAGATTCCGAAATCCGAGATGGACGGCCGTGTGGAAAAGGCGCTGCGCGGCGGCGCGCTGTGGAACGAGGTCAAGGACAAGCTGAGCGCCAGCGGCCTTAGCCTGTCCGGCGGCCAGCAGCAGCGGCTTTGCATCGCCCGCACCGTCGCCGTGCGGCCCGAGGTGATCCTGTTCGACGAGCCATGCTCGGCGCTCGATCCGATTTCGACCGCCAAGATCGAGGAATTGATCCAGGAACTGGCGGAGGACTACACCATTGCCATCGTCACCCATAACATGCAGCAGGCGGCGCGCGTCTCGGACAAGACCGCCTTCATGTATCTGGGGGAGTTGATCGAATTCGACGAGACCAGCAAGATCTTCACCTCGCCAAGCGATCGACGTACCCAGGACTACATCACCGGCCGGTTCGGCTGAGGAGAAAAACATGGCTTCTGAACATACCGCCAAGGCATTCGACAGCGATCTGCAGGAATTGACCCGGCTGGTCGCGGAAATGGGCGGCCTCGCCGAACGCATGATCGTCGAATCCGTCGATGCGCTGATCCGCCGCGATGTCATGCTCGGCCAGCGTGTGGTGGCCGCCGATGCCGAAATCGACAACCTGCAGTACGTGATCGAAGAGCGCGCGGTGCTCACCATCGCCCGGCGCCAGCCGATGGCGGTGGACCTGCGCGAGATCGTCGGCGCCATGCGGGTCGCCATTGACCTCGAGCGGATCGGAGACCTTGCCAAGAACATGGGCAAGCGGGTCGCGGCACTGGAGAGCGATTTCCAGCCGCTGAAGCTGATCCGCGGCCTCGAGCACATGACCGACCTCGTGACGTCGCAGGTGAAATCCGTGCTCGACGCTTACGCGGCGCATGATCTGCCGGCGGCGATGACGGTCTGGAAGGGCGACGAGGAAGTCGACGCCATCTGTACCTCGCTGTTCCGCGAACTGCTGACCTACATGATGGAAGATCCGCGCAATATCTCTTTCTGCATCCATCTGATGTTCTGCGCCAAGAACATCGAACGGATCGGCGACCACGCCACCAATATCGCGGAGACCGTGTTCTATATGATCGAAGGACAACAGATTCTCGACAAGCGCCCGAAAGGCGACATGACCACGTTCGCTACGACGGTACCTGGCAACTGAAAAATTGTTTTCGAGCGAAGTGGAGTTCGCGTGCAGAAAACGCGTCAAAACAAGGGATAGCGTTTTCGAGCGAAGTGGAGACCGGTTCGCGTGAAGAAAACGCGTCAAAACAAGGGATAGCGTTTTCGAGCGAAGTGGAGACCGGTTCGCGTAAAGAAAACGCGTCAAAACAACAGAGAAGGCTGAAGCATATGAGCGCGCGCATTCTGGTGGTGGAAGACGAGGAGGCGCTGACCACGCTGTTACGCTACAACCTCGATGCCGAAGGCTACGACGTTGAAACGGTGGGACGCGGCGACGATGCCGACACAAGATTGAAGGAGCGCGTTCCCGACCTGATCGTTCTCGACTGGATGCTGCCCGGCCTGTCCGGGATCGAACTGTGCCGCCGCTTGCGGGCGCGCCCCGAAACCAGGCAGTTGCCGATCATCATGCTGACCGCGCGCGGCGAGGAAAGCGAGCGGGTCAGGGGCCTTGCAACCGGCGCCGACGATTACATCGTCAAGCCGTTCTCGGTGCCGGAACTGCTGGCGCGGGTGAAAGGTCTGTTGCGGCGCGCCAGCCCCGAGCGGCTCGCCACCGTGCTCAGCTATGGCGACATCGAGCTCGATCGCGAGAAGCGCCGCGTCGCCCGTTCGGGGCGTCCGATCGATCTCGGCCCGACGGAATACCGGCTCCTGGAGTTTTTTCTGGAACATCCGGGCCGGGTGTTCAGCCGTGAGCAACTGCTCGACAGCGTTTGGGGCCGCGACATCTATATCGACGAGCGCACCGTCGATGTGCATATCGGCCGGTTGCGCAAATTGCTCAACCCCGGCCGCGAGCAGGATCCGATCCGCACGGTGCGCGGCGCCGGCTACGCGCTCGATGACCGGTTCGCCAAGGCGGAGTAACGATCACAATCGATCGTCGTCCCTGCGAAAGCAGGGACCTATAGCCACCGGTCTCAATTTTGCGAGAGCTGAAGCGCCGGCCGAGTCCAACCACCAACATTTGTGGTTATGGGCCCCGCGTGCGCGGGGACGACATCTGTGAGTGCGTAACCTTACCGCGTCTGCTTCGGTGGCTGGCGGCGGCGGTCGCCGGCCGGCTGATAGGCGATCCGCGAGTGATACGCGCAATAGGGCAGGCTGGTCAGCGCCTTGCCGCCGCAGAAGAAGAATTCCGAACTGGCGGGATCGCCGATCGGCCAGTGGCAGGTGGCCTCGTTCAATTCCAGTAGCGACAGCCGCTGGCTGATCGGCACCACGTTATCGTAGGCGATGGGGTCTGGCTCGAGTTCGACTTCGAACGCGTGGGCCAGCGCCGTGTTGCCGCGCGAGACCGGACGCGGGACCCGCATCATGTGCTGGGCCGGACGGGCCTTGCGCTGGCGCGGCGCCGCCGAGGAGGGGCTCTTGGCGCGGCCGGAAAGGCCCAGC
>VAZH01000206.1 GCA_005884465.1 Alphaproteobacteria bacterium
TGCCCCAATCTTCCCATTGTGGAATGCGCGCCCGCCGACTAGCGTCATGCGCAACGAACAATGTGGCCGCCTCAACCGCGGTCAACTGCATCAAGAATCGATACATCAAGGGAGGGAACCATGAACGACACCGTCAATCGTCAGGTCTTGCTGGTCGAGAAGCCGAGCGGGAAACTTGGGCCCGAGCATTTCAAAATGTCCAAAAGCGACATTCCCGAGCCGAAGGACGGCGAGGTGTTGGTGCGGGTGCGCTACATCTCGCTGGACGCAGCCAACCGGGCCTGGATGCATGGTGCGACCTATCGCGCGGCGGTCGAGGCCAACACCGTGATGGCCGGCGGTGGCATCGCCGAGGTCGTTTCGTCGAAGGCGCCAGGCTTGGCGCCGGGCGACATCGTGTTCGGCGATACCGGCTGGCAGGATTATGCTGCTGTCCCGGCAAAACATCTGAGCAAGATGCCAAAGATCGAACCGATGACGCATCTCTTGAGCGTGTACGGCATCGCCGGGCTCACCGCCTATTTCGGGCTGCTCGACGTCGGCAAGCCGAAAGCCGGCGAGACCGTGGTGGTCTCGGCCGCTGCCGGTTCGGTCGGATCGCTCGTCGGCCAGATCGCCAAGATCAAGGGATGCCGTGTGGTCGGCATCGCCGGCGGCAAGGACAAGTGCAACTGGCTGACATCGGAACTCGGCTTCGATGCCGCGGTCGATTACAAGGACGGCGCCGTGTTCAAGGCGCTGAAGGCCGCAGCGCCGAACGGTATCGACGTTTATTTCGACAATGTCGGCGGCGACATTCTCGAAGCGTGCCTTTCGCAAATGAACAACCGCGGCCGCATCGCCTGCTGCGGCGTGATCTCGCAATATGACGGCGTGCCGTCGGCGACCGGGCCGCGCGGCGTGCCAGGCCTGATC
Organism: Alphaproteobacteria bacterium; assembly: GCA_005884465.1. Classification (GTDB taxonomy): domain Bacteria; phylum Pseudomonadota; class Alphaproteobacteria; order Rhizobiales; family Xanthobacteraceae; genus Bradyrhizobium. The sequence goes on from VAZH01000206.1 coordinate 916, forward strand.
GTGGTCAAGCGCCTGACCATGCAGGGCTTCATCGTGATGGACTTCATGAACCAGCGCGACGAGGCATTGAGCGATCTGCAATCCTGGGTCGCCGCCGGCAAATTGAAAGTCCAGGAGGACGTGATCAACGGTCTTGAGAATACGCCGAAGGCGCTGATCGGACTATTGGCCGGCGAGAACCGCGGCAAGCGGATGGTGAAGGTGTGACGTCGCTTCACCTCTCCCCGCTTGTGGCCGCTTGTGGGGAGAGGTGAAAGCAGGCTACGGCGTCACGCTCGGCGAGGACCGCGTCCGGGACTCGAAGATCACTGCTTCACCGTGCTTGTCCCGACGGTCTGCGCCTCCAGATTGAACAGCCTTTCCGCGGTGCGGCCGAGGATGTCGGCTTTTTCGTCGTCGCTGAGCGATGCGGAGTCGAAAATGTGGTCCACCGGATTGAGCTGCCAGGGATAGGGGTAGTCGCTGCCCAGCACGATCTGGCCGGCGCCGACCTGGGCCGCCAGATGGCGGATCGCCTCCGGCGAGAAGACCAGGGAATCGAAATAGATCTGCTTGAGGTATTCGGTCGGCTTTTTCTTGAGCACTACGGCCGGATTGCAGCCTTTGGGACCGACCAGGCACGCGTGGTCCGAACGATTGGCGTAGGATGGCAGGTAGCCGCCGCCATGGGCCGCAATCACTTTCAGCCCGGGAAAGCGATCGAAGGTACCCTCGAAGATAAGATGCGAGAGCGCCAGCGTCGTCCCCAGCGGATTGCCGATCGTGTTGGCAAGCCAGCCGTTGCCCGAAAGCCGCTTGCTGAGTTCAGCAATGCCTTGCGGATGGATGAACAAGGGCACGCCGAGTTCTTCCGCCTTGGCCCACACCGGATGGAATTTCGGATCGGAGAATTCGACGCCATCGACGACGTCGCCGATCGCGGCGCCCTTCAGGCCCTGCTTCTTCACCGCGGTCTCGAGTTCCTGCACGGCAAGATCGGGCGCCTGCAGGGTCAGCGAAGCGAAAGCCGCAAAACGGTCGGGCCTTGAGGCACAGAGCTCAGCCAGCTTTTCGTTTTGAATCTTCACGATCCGGCCGGCCAGATCGCGCTCGCGGTTGTACCAGAACGGATTGATCGACAGCACTTCCATGTCGACGGCTTGGGCATCCATGGCGGCGAGCCGCCGGTCGATTTCGATGAAAGCCTCTTCCGCGCCATTGACCGGTGGAAGCTGGGCTGCGGCGGCATCGGCGCCGAGCAGCGCGCCGGCTTCGCGGAAGTGGCAGTGGGAGTGGACGTCGATCGTTCTTACTCGTTGTCCGGCGACCTTGACCGGCAGGGTCTGTCGGGCCTGCACGCTGTGCAGCAGACCGCAGCTGCAGAAGACGATGCCGGTGGCGACGGCCGCGCTACCGGTCTTCAGAAAATCACGGCGGGTGGTCATGAGACGTTTCCTCCACATTTTTCTTGTTTGCTTTCACGGGCATCCTGGCTTCCGAATGAAGCGGCGGACGGGCAGACGCTTGGGGAGTTACGCGAGGCGATGCCACGTCGACGGCGACGCGTCCCGTCGCGCGTGGCCGCTGACAACATCGGAACGGAACTTTGGTTCCGTCAGACTTGAACCACGGCAAGCGGATGGTCAGGGTGTAATACCGGAAGCCCAGTTGGACTAAACCGCCGCTATTGATGGCGGCGGCACTCTAAATTTGCAAATTGCGGCTTGGCTCCCTCAAGGACACGTCACAGCAATCTTATTGGCAACCTGAGTCCAGGTCTGGGGAGTAATCGCGAATTTGCATCGGGTCGGCGGATTGACAAGCTCAACTGGCTCCTGCTTGGCAAAACTGATATCGACGAAGTAACTCGGATCGTAGATCTCGAGCTCGAGCGTCTGCCCCGTCAGGGGTGACCGGAACGGCAACGTGAAATGCAAAGTCAGCACTCCGGCCACAGACTCGAGCCGATAGTCGGCGGAAGGTTCAAACTGTTGCTTGATGCCGTTCACAGTTGCGCTGGTGAAATAGTCTGAAGATTTGAGCGACGCCACTTGCGCCTCTGCCAGTGAGGCTAACTTCTCGGGGCTGAATATTCCCTTCTGTCCGTTCCCGGTTCCAAGGGTGATGTAAGCAGATGACATTTCGTCAAATGACCATGCGTGTCTCACCCCTACTATCGAGCCGTCCGCACCGAAGATTATCTGACATTTCATCGTCACCCATACATGCGGGTGCGCGTGCGAGGCCTCAACGCTAAAGGTGAGGAGAACGCACGCAACGAGTCTGCGCCAACCTTTACCCATGCTCTCCTTTCAAGGGCTGGTGTGCCAAGAGCGAAGGCCAGCAAGTTCGAACGCGCGAGACAATTGTTGCTTTAGCGTTTTGGTACCTCATAAGGCGCAGGATCATCGAGAACCGATCGTACAAACTGCTTAACTGCTTCCCTATGGAAGCCGGCCTTTTGGTAGACTTCGTAGATTTTGAAATCTCCCACCCGGGAAAGGACAAACCAGGCCAGCTTATTGGCTTCACGCGAATCCGGCTTCAAGCCGAGGTCTTTTGCTGTCTCTTCCAATAACTCAAAGGCAAATCTCGCCGCGACCATTGTCGAGAATGACCAGGCCTCATCGGTAAAGGTCACCAGCCACCACTCGGCCATGCGCTCCTCCGGCTTGACGACAGGCGCTGGTTTCTTCGCGATCTCCGCTGCCTCGCGCAAAGCCGGGTTCATTCCTTCGCCGTCTTTCTCAAGGGCCCAGTAGGGATCGAAATGAGCCGATGCGGCTGAGAACAGAAGGTCCGTGGGTATCCCTCGAGCTATCAGTTCGGCGTACAGCACTGCCCCGTGGCCGCCCATCCATTTCCAATTGGCTTTGGTGCCCCACGCCTTTGGATACCAGTCTGGTTCCCGTATTTTCCCGCTACCGTCATCGAATAGGAACCAGAGCTTTCCCCAATCATGGAGGATTAGCCCGGCAACGATGAGATCACGATCCAGCTTGACGCCGTATACCTTTTCCCAGGTATCGGACCACCCCAAGGCTACTTCGACCCATTCCAGGTTGTGAACCGAAAGGCCACCCGGATAGGAGTGATGGCTCCTCCACCCGCTGCCTGGAGAGGCCAACCATGATTGCGTCGCAGCTTGTTCGAACGCGGTCGCTTTGGGGTTGAGGACAAATTCCAGGACGATGTCGCGAATCTGTTTGTTCTGGATGCGATAGATATGGGCGAGTTGTGCTTCATATGCGCGCTTTGTAAATGCCGACGTGGCAGCCATGTCCTCAGCACTCATGTCAAAAATGGCTTGGAGCCGCTGTTGCAATGATGCCGGAGGCGCAGTTTGAGCGCCGGCCGAAACCAATGATGCACCCAGAGCTATTGCGGCGCACAATGGGCGTACCAATCGGTTCGCGTTCAATTTTTTGACGAAGACAAATCTGTGTTGGAAACTCGAAAGCCGAGCTAACCCGGCCAAGGCTTGGCTGAAAATAGACATGGGTCCCACCTCGCAGCCGAACATTCACGGGCGACCAGCGTACCAGTCCTTGCCAATGCCGGCATTGAGATAGTCTTGATTTTCCCTGAGATTGGGCGGAATCATCTTGAGGATAACCCAACGGTGGGGCTGTAGGTGATCTACAGATTCGAAGCATACGCGCTCGATGCCGACCGATACGAACTGCGGCGGGAAGCCGATCTTGTCGCGGTTGAACCGCAAGTCTTCGATGTCCTGCTTCATCTTGTCCGGAATCGTGGCCGCATCGTTAGCAGGGACGATCTGATTGCCGGCGTCTGGGATGGCCGCATCGTCTCGGAATCGACGCTCAGCAGTCGGGTCTCCGCAGTTCGCCGCGCGATCGGGGACGACGGCGAGCAGCAGCGCCTAATCCGTACCCTGCCGCGCAAGGGTTATCGTTTCATTGCGGCTGTTCAAGAGTCAAACGAAGCTGACAAAGATGGAGTACAGGTCGGCATTGACTGCCATCACGAGATACGATCGGCACCATGGTGTCCATCATCGCCGTTTCGCGATAGGACTTCCATACTGGTTTTTCCGTTTGCCAATCTTTCAGCGGATCCCGAGCAGGACCGTTTTATCGACGGTCTCGTCGATGATATCACCGCCGCGCTCTCTCGCTTCCGCCATCTGCTGGTCATTGGCCGCCGCGCTGCTCTGGGCTGCATGCGCCAGACGCTGGACCTTAAACGGCTGGTGGCGGAGCTGGGCGCACGTTACGTCGTCGACGGAACCCTGCGGAAGGAAGGAAATCGTGCCCGCATCGCGGTTCAGTTGATCGATTCGTCAACCATGGCTTGCTTGTGGGCGAGTCGTTTCGATGGGAATTTAAGAAATACGTTCAATTCGCAAGACCAAATCACCGCCAGCGTGGTGGGCGCGCTCGTGTCGAAGCTCGAACAAGTGGAAATCGAGCGCATCAAAATCGGGCCGAAGCACGGGCTTGATGCCTACTCGTGCACTCTGCGTGGGCTGAACAACCTGCATCAGTGGACGAAGCCCGGCATCGGCGAGGCACTTGATCTTTTTCAGAAGGCGATTGAGATCGAGCCAGAGTTCGCATCTGCATACGCCATGGCGGCGTATTGCTATGTGCAGCGACAGTCGTACGGATGGATAACCGATCGACCGCGAGAAATCGCCCAGTGCGTCCAGCTAGCACAGCGGGCGGCAGAGCTCGGCAAGGATGATGCGCTTGCTCTTGCCAAGGCCGCACACGCAATTTCGGCGGTTGGTGGAGACGTCGAGGGCGGCGCCAGTTTGATCGGGCGGGCAATCCGGCTCAATCCTCATCTGACTGCCGCGTGGTACGTCAGTGGGTGGATCATGCTGTGGCTTGGCAAGCCGGAAGTGGCGATCCAACATCTCGAGCATGCCATAGATCTGAGTCCATACGATCGATTGGTCTTCAAGATACGCGCGGCCATGGCTTACGCTCACTTCTTCTCCGGGCGCTATGATGCTGCGGCGGCATCGGCAAGCGAGGCGCTGCGTGAGCGGCCAAATTATCTTACGGCGTTGCGAGTCGTCTCAGCCAGTCACGCGCTGGGTGGCCGACTCATTGAAGGACGGCAATTGATGACGACAATGTGCCAACTCGATCCCGGCCTACACGTTTCAGACCTTGCATTCCTGGCACCGTTTCGCCGAGAGGATTATTCTGCCAAGTGGGCAGGCGCGCTGCACAGTGTGGGGCTTCCCGATTGAGTATCTGAGCTTCGAATGGACTCTTTCTAAGATCCAGCCTGCGGAATCGTTTGCGGCGCCGCCGCTTTGCCCTTGCGCTCCTTGAGCCAGTTCTCGAACCGCTGGATCACGACGAAGAACGCCGGTACGAACAGCACCGCGAGGCAGGTCGAGGCGATCATGCCTGAAAACACGGTGATGCCGATCGACTTGCGGGCGTTGGCGCCGGCGCCGGTCGCAAGCACCAGCGGCACCACCCCGAGAATGAAGGCAAACGACGTCATCAGGATCGGCCGGAATCGCGCCCGCGCCGCCTCGATCGCCGATTCGAGCAGCGGCTTGCGGTCGCGCACCGCTGACAAGGCGATCAGCAGGATGATTCCGATCTGGGGGTAGAGATTGTTCTCGATCCGCAAGCCGGTGAGCACGATCATCGGGCCGAGCAGCGACAGCGGCACCGCCAGGATCACCGAGATCGGCGCATACCAGCTCTCATATTGCCCGGCCAGCACCAGGTAGACCAGCAGCAGGGCCAGGCCGAATGCCAGGTAGATCTGACCGCCGACGACCTTCTCCTGGTACGACATCGCCGTCCATTCATAGCCGGTCCCCGGCGGCAGGGTTTTGGCGGCGATCTCTTCCATCAGCGTCATCGACTGGCCGGAGCTGTAGCCCGTGGCCGGCAGGCCGATCACCGTGGCGGATGGATAGAGATTATACAGGCTGATGAGCGAAGGTCCTACCGACGGCGTGATTTTCGCCACCGTGCCGAGCGGGATCATGTCGCCCTGGCTGTTGCGCACCATCAGGTTCTCGATATCACGAGGCGTCAGCCGAAACTGCGCATCCGCCTGGGTGTAGACCTGGAAGGTGCGGCCGAACTTGTTGAACTGGTTGACGTAGGTCGAACCCGTATAAGAGGACAGCGTCGAGAAAATCTGGTCGGTCGTGATATGCAGGGTCTGGGTCTTGATCCGGTCCACGTCGACGTCGAACTGCGGCACCATCGAGCGGAATGACGAGCTGACCCGCTGCAGGGCGCTTTGCGTCTGTGCATTGGCGACGATGGCGCCGGTGATGGCCTGCAGTTTGCCGAAATCGGAATTGCCGTCACGGAGCTGGACCTGCATGGCAAAGCCGGCGGCGTTGCCGATGCCCTGTATCGGCGGCGGGGGGATCACCAGAATCCGCGCCTCCGGGATCGCTGCCATCTTCTCGTTCAGCCCGACGACCCGGGCCACGCGCGCTCCACTCCTTCAGCACCAAATAGGCGACGCCGGCGTTCGCAAGGCTCGAAGAATTGTCGAGCGCCGATATGCCGGCGATGCTGATCACCTGATCGACGCCCGGGGTTTTGCCGGCCAGTTCCGAGATTTGGTCGAGTACGCGCTGGGTGCGGTCGAGCGCCGCGCCGTCGGGCAGTTGCGCGGCAACCAGCAGATAGCCTTGGTCCTCGATCGGGATAAAGCCGGTCGGCACCCGCGACAGGCCGTAGCCGCCGACGCCGATCAGGATCAGCGCGACGATCACCGAGATATTGCTGTGCGCAACCAGGCGGCCGATCAGCCTGGCATAGCCCCTCTCGAGGCGGTTATAGACCGCGTTGAAGCCGCGATAGAAGAAATTGCGCTGTTCCGGCGGCGCCGGCTGGCGCAGCCACAATGCGCACTGCGTCGGTTTCAGCGTGGCGGCATTGATGGCGCTGAGCAGTGCGGTCGCAGCGATCACCAGCGCGAATTGCGAGTACATCCTGCCGGTCAATCCCGGCAGGAAGGCCGAGGGCAGGAACACCGAGATCAACACCAGCGTGATGCCGATGATCGGCGCGAACAGCGCGTCCATGGCGCTGATGGCGGCGTCATGGCCGGACATCCCGCGCTCGATATTGTGCGCGGCGCCTTCCACGACGACGATGGCATCGTCCACCACGATGCCGATCGCGAGAACGATCGCAAACAAGGTCGATATGTTGACCGTGAAGCCGAGCGCCGCCATCGCGGCGAAGGCGCCGATGATCGTGACCGGCACGGTCGTCGCCGGCACCAGCATCGCGCGCCAGTCCTGCAGGAAGATCAGGATCACGACGAGCACGAGCAGGCCGGCCTCGATCAGCGTCTTGTAGACTTCCTTGATCGATTCCGAGACGAACTTGGTGGTGTCGAACGGCGTGTCGTACTTGATGTCCTGGGGAAATCCCTTCGCCAGCGCCGCCATCTTTTTCTGGACCGCCTGCTCGACCTCAAGCGCGTTGGCACCGGGCGACTGGAACACGCCGATGCCGGCCGCCGGCTTGTTGTTGAGCGAAAACATCTGGCTGTAGGTCTGGGCGCCGAGCTCGACCCAACCGACGTCGCGCACGCGGGTGACGTCGCCACTAGTGCCGGTTTTAACGATGACGTCCTCGAACTGGTCCTTGTCATCGAGCCGGCCGTTGACGTTCAGCGTGTACTGGAAAGCCTGCCCGGGAGGCGTCGGCGGCATGCCGATCTGGCCCGCGGTCACCTGCTGGCTCTGCTGCTGGATCGCGGAAATGACGTCCTGCGGCATCAGGTTGCGCACCTGCAACTTGTTCGGATCGAGCCAGACCCGCATCGAATACTGGCCGGCGCCGAACACAGTGACGTTGCCGACGCCGGGCAACCGCGACAGCTCGTCGCGAATGTTGATGGTGGCGTAGTTCGACAGGAAAAGGCTGTCATAGGTCTTGTTCGGCGACGTCAATGTCACGAACAACAGGATCGCCGTGGACCTCTTCTGCACGGTGACGCCCTGGTTCTGGACCGATTGAGGGAGCTGCGACAGCGCGCTCGATACCCGGTTCTGCACCAGCACCTGCGCGAAGTTGAGATCGGTACCGATCTTGAAGGTCACCGTCAGCGAATAGGTGCCGTCGGCTCCGCTATAGGACTGCATATAGAGCATGTCCTCGACGCCATTGACCTGCTGCTCGATCGGCAGCGCCACGGTGTCGATCACGGTCTTGGCGCTGGCGCCGGGATAGCGCGTGGTGACCTGCACCGTCGGCGGCACGATGTCGGGATATTGCGCGACGGCGAGAGAGAACAAGGACACGCCGCCGATCAGGATCATCAGGATCGCGATGACGTTGGAAAGGACCGGCCGCTCGATGAAGAATTTCGAAATCATGGCCGCGGTCCTATTTCGCTGCAGCCTTACCACTCGGCTCGATTTTTTGCAGCTGCGGATCTACCTTTTGGCCGGGGATCGCGCGCAGCAGCCCGGCGATAACGATGCGGTCATCGGCCTTCAGGCCGCTTTCGATGACGCGCAAGTCGCCTTCGAGCGGCCCGGTCTGCACCTTGCGCTGCTCGACGATGTTTTCGCCGTTCACGACAAGCACATATCGTCCAGCCTGATCGCTGCCCAGCGCGACATCGGGAATGAGCAGCGCGCCCTCCTGCAGGTCGATCGGAACGCGGACCCGAACATAATATCCGGGCAGCAAGATACGATCGGCATTCGGCACCACGCCGCGTACCGCCAGCGTTCCCGTTGACTGGTTGATCGTCGGCGCCGCGTAGTCGAGTTTGCCCTTGTGCGGATAGCCGGTCTCGGTCTGCAATCCGACCTCGATCGGCACTTGCCTGAGATCGTCCGCGGTCAATCCCCGCCGCACGGCTTCTGTCCGAATGCGCAGCACATCCTGTTCGTTGACGTTGAAATTGACGTAGATCGGATCAAACTGAACGATGGTGGCGAGCTGGGTCGGCGATGCCGCGCCGACGAGTTCTCCGACCGAGACGAGATGCGCGCTGACGATGCCATCGAATGGCGCGACGACATTGGTATAGCCGTCGTTGACCGCCGCGATCTTGGTGTTGACCTGAGCCTGCTGCAGGTTTGCCTGGGCGTTGTCGCGCGTCGAGGTGGAGGTGTCGAGGGTGGACTGCGAGACGGCTTGCTTGGCCACCAGTTCCGACTGCCGCTTGAAATCGGCTTCGGCCTGTTTCACCGACGCCTGTGCGCCGGCCTCGGCAGCCTGGGCTTGCTCAAGTTTCAGCTTGTAGGTATCGGGCTCGATTGTGAACAGCGTCGTGCCTTGCTTCACGAAGTCGCCGTCCTGGTAGTTGATCGATTGCAAGAACCCCTGCACCCGCGCGACGAGATCGACGTTCTTGATGGGGGCGGTGTTGCCGGTAGCCTCGAGAAAGCGCGTGACCGTCTGCTTTACCGGCACGCCGACATCGACCT
>VAZH01000207.1 GCA_005884465.1 Alphaproteobacteria bacterium
CAACGGCAAGGGCCCTCGCCTGCACCATTTTGCGTACTGGGTGCCGACCGCAATGAACATTTTGCATTTGTGCGACGTGATGGCCTCCACCGGTTATCTCAAAAATATCGAGCGCGGGCCCGGCCGGCACGGCATTTCAAATGCGTTCTTCCTCTATATCCGCGACCCCGATGGCCATCGGCTGGAACTCTACACCAGCGATTACTTCACCATGGACCATGATCATGAGCCGATGCGCTGGTCGTTGAAGGACCCGCGGCGGCAGACGCTGTGGGGCGCGCCGGCGCCGCGTTCCTGGTTCGAACAGGGATCGCCGTTTCCGGGACAGGCGGTACGCGAACCGCTATTTGTCGCCGATGTCACCATCGGCGATTAGAGTTGATCCGCGAATGAGCGATTGGACAGCGCAATGACTTCAACCACCGGCGGCGAAGCCATCGTCAACGGCCTTGTCGCGCATGGTGTCGACACCGTGTTCGGCCTGCCCGGCGCCCAGATCTACGGCCTGTTCGACGCATTCCAGCAGGCGCAGCTGAAGGTGATCGGCGCGCGCCACGAGCAGGCCTGCGGCTACATGGCCTACGGCTATGCGCGGTCCACCGGCAGGCCCGGCGTGTTCAGCGTGGTGCCCGGCCCGGGCGTGCTCAACGCCGGCGCGGCATTGCTCACCGCGTTCGGAGCGAACGAACCTGTCTTGTGCCTGACCGGACAGGTGCCGACGCAATTCCTCGGCAAGGGCCGCGGCCATCTCCATGAGATGCCCGATCAGCTTGCAACGCTGAGAGGTTTTGTAAAATGGGCCGATCGCATTGAATATCCAGACGCGGCGCCGGTGCTGGTCTCGCGCGCGTTCCAGGAAATGCTGTCGGGGCGCCGCGGGCCCGTGGCACTGGAAATGCCCTGGGACGTGTTCACGCAGCGCGCCGAGACCGGCGCAGCAAAACCGTTCGATCCGTTTCCGGCGCCGCAGCCCGATAGCGAGCGCATCACAGCCGCCGCCTCCTTGATCGCCGGCAGCAAGACGCCGATGATCTTTGTCGGCAGCGGCGCCATTCACGCCCGCGATGAAATTCTCGAACTTGCGGAACTGATCGACGCGCCGGTGGTGGCATTCCGCAGCGGGCGCGGCATCGTTTCCAACGCACACGAACTGGGGCTGACGATGGCGGCGGCCTATCGGCTGTGGCCGCAGACCGATCTCATGATCGGGATCGGTTCACGCATGGAATTGCCGACCAGCTTCCGCTGGCCGTTTCGCCCCGACGGCCTGAAATCTGTTCGCATCGATATCGACCCGGCGGAAATGCGGCGGTTTACGCCCGACGCCGCTGTGGTCGCCGATGCGCGTGCCGGCACGAGCGAGCTGCTCGCCGCAGTCAGAAAGGCCGGTTACACGAAAACGCGCGGCCGCCGCGCCGCGATCCGCGAGGCCTCGGCGGCGGCGCTGCTGGAGATTCAGAAAGTTCAGCCGCAGATGGGTTATTTGAATGTTCTGCGCGAGGTGCTGCCGCCAAATGCCATCGTCACCGACGAGTTGTCGCAGGTTGGCTTTACCTCCTGGTACGGCTTTCCGGTGTATGAACCGCGCACCTTCATTACATCAGGTTATCAGGGCACGCTCGGCTCGGGCTTTCCCACCGCGCTCGGCGCCAAGGTGGCGCATCCGGACCGGACGGTGGTCGCGATCACGGGCGATGGCGGCTTCATGTTCGGCGTGCAGGAACTTGCCACTGCGGTACAGTTCAACATCGCCGTGGTGGTGCTGGTGTTCAACAATAACGCCTATGGCAACGTGCGGCGCGATCAGCGTGAGCGGTTCGAAGGCCGCGTGGTGGCGTCCGATCTCGTCAATCCGGATTTCGTCAAGCTCGCGGAATCTTTTGGCGTGGCCGCGGCGCGTGTGACATCGCCGGAGACGTTTCGTCCCACGCTGGAAAAGGCGCTCGCGCACGGCGGTCCTTATCTCATCGCCATCGAAGTGCCGAAGGACTCCGAGACCAGTCCGTGGACGTTCATCCATCCGGCGAAGCCGTAGTGCGCTCATGGTGAGGAGGCGCTCTCGCGCCGTCTCGAACCATGAGTTTGCGTAACTCATCCTTCGAGACGCGGCGAAGACGCCGCTCCTCAGGATGAGGAAACCCCGCGCGCTCTTGCCACGCTCTGCTGCAGCCGCGACGCCGCAATCACCAGGAGACCGGCGCCGGCGACCGACCAGCACGCCACCGGCGCCCAGTGCAGCAGCGGCGCGTATTCCGGCAGTTTTTGTAGGCCTCCCGCAACGGCCGCCATCCGCGCAAAGGTCGCAAGCGCCAGCGCTGAAAACACCAGGCCCACCACCTTGCCTTCCGCGCCGCTATCGCCGATCGCGAGAGCCGCCGAGATCGCACTCATCAGCATGCAGCCCCAGGCCGCGCCCGCAAGGAATTGCGCAACAATCAACGTGTTGAGGTTCCCGGCGAGCTCCGCGCCAAGCACGGCCAAGGCGCCCAACAGGCCGGCGGCACCCATCACGATCAATCCGCCGCGGCGTTTTGTCACCACGCTGGCCGGAAACATCGCGATATTGAAGCCGATCCAGAATACCGGCATCAGCCACTGCAGATCGGCGGGCTTTGCGAAACGCAGATAGAATGGTGCGCTGTTGATGCTGAAATGCAACTGATAACCCAACGCGAGAATGACCATCGATACGATGAAGATCATCGGCACGCCGCCCAGCGGTTTTGCGGGCTCGGCGGGCTTTTCCGGGGACGAGGCGTCCTGCACGAGACCGCGCTCGACCCTGGACAAGGCCAGCGCGGTGACCAGCAGGACCACGCTGGAAATCACGAAGGGAAGCCGTGCGTCCTGATCGCGCAGTACCACGCCGAGATAGGGCGACACCGCGCCGGCCAAACCGTAGCCGAGCATTGCGAGTGCCGACAGAAACGGGACCGATGGTTTGGCGCGGTGCTTGCCGAGCAGGGTCAGCGGCGGGGCGCGCAGCGCCGACGAGGTGATCGCCCAGATCACGATCAGCGCGATGAACCAGGCTTGCGCGACCGGGCCGGTGCCGGCGACGAACGGCAGCGCCACGAACGCCGCACATGACAGCGCGGTCAAGGCGCCAACGAACAGGCCGAGCCGGCCAACAAACGGCGCGATCTTGTCGGCGGCGATCCCCATCGCGGTGTCGGTGATGGTGAAGATCGCCTGGTCCAGCATCAGGATGAGAATGACAGCTGACGGCGCGATCCCGACCTCCGCGGCAAGCTTCGGCAGATAGATCACGTAGGTGGTCCAGCCGAGCGTGAATACCAGTTGCAGAACCGCGAGATATACGCCGGCGCGGTTGGCCCTTATGGTGCTCACATCAGCTGACAGTTCAAGGCTACTCATGCTTAGGCCCCCGGCCCCACAAGCATAAACCAGCTACAACGCCTTGCGGAAGGTCAGATTGATGCGCTGCCGGCCCAGCAGCGCGTGTTCGCCATCGGCGAGCGGCGCGATGCCGTGAAACCTGAGCCGCGCCGGCCCGCCCCATACTGCGATATCGCCATGCTGCAGCCGGAAGCGGCGCGGCGTGTCGCTGCGCTTCAATCCGCCGAACAGGAAGATTGCGGGCAAGCCCAGCGAGACCGAGACGATCGGCGCGGCAAAATCCTCCTCGTCCTCGTCCTGATGCAAGGACATGCGCGCGCCAGGCTGGTAGCGATTGATCAAACAGGCATCCGGTGAGAACCCGCCAAAGCCCGCATGATCGGCCGCTTGCTCGGCGAGTTCGCGAAACGATGGCGGCATTGCCGGCCATGGCTTTCCCGTTTCGGGATCGTCGGCGTCATAACGATAGCCGGTGCGATCGGTGACCCAGCCAAGACCGCCGCAATTTGTCATCGCGACCGACATCTGATGACCGCCGGGCGTAACCATGTGGCGAAACGGCGCCTGCTCCACGATATCGCGCAAGTCAGCGAGCAGATCGACTTCGACCGGTTTCGCAAATCCATGCAGCAGCACGGCACCCTCAGCCATTGGCTCCTGCGTCGGATGCAGATCGGAAACGCTGGCAAACAGATCGGTCGTCAAAACACTCGCACTCACTTCGCATCGTGAAAGATCACGCCAAGGGTATGGCGGTGGCCGGATCGGACCCGGCTCACGCCATGGCGGAGATTAACGCGATAGAAACCGCGCGTCCCCCGTACCGGCCTGTGATGCACGGCAAAAGCCACCGCATCGCCTTGCGCCAGCGGCACCACTTCGGGCCGCGACTGCATTCGCGGCCGCTGTTCGGTCAGCACGAATTCGCCGCCGGTGAAATCGCGACCCGGCTCCGACAGCAGGATCGCGACCTGCAGCGGGAATACGTGTTCGCCGTAGAGGTCCTGATGCAGGCAGTTGTAGTCACTGGGACCATATTGCAGCAATAGCGGCGTCGGCCGGGTCTGGCCGGCGGCGTGGCAGCGTTTCAGGAAGGCTTCGTGGGTCTCGGGATAGCGGATATCGATTCCCATGGCTTCGTTCCAGCGATTGGCGATATCACGAAGCTGCGCATACAGCGTGGGTCGCAATTCCGCGATCAAGTCCGGAAGCGGATAGGAAAAATATTTGTACTCGCCGCGCCCGAAACCGTGGCGTGCCATCACGATCCGGCTGCGGAAATGCCTGTCGTCAGGATAAAGCGCCGCAAGCGCGCGGCACTCATCTCGCGACAGCAATCCCTTCAACACGGCGCAGCCCTGCGCATCGAGCTCGCCAGCCGCTTGCGTCCAGTCGATGGCATCGACGCGCGCGGTGATATCGGGTTGAGTTGCGGGACGGACGTTGCTTTTTGCGGTTGATTTCATGGCTGCGATTTTCGCAAATCGGGACGCCTTACGCCACCCGATTTCCGGGGAAAGGCCACACCATCATTGCGAGCCAACGGGTCGGCGCAAAGCGCCGCCCGATGACAGGCTCCGCGAAGCAATCCAGCGGGCCTGGAACGCAAGATCGAACCTGGATTGATTCGTCGCTTTGCTCCTCGCAATGACGAAAGCGGGCACCGCGATGAATCACCCCAGCACCGGCAGCTCGATCACGTCATAGGCGTGGCGAATGCTGCGCTTGAGCACGGGATCCATGAGCTCGAAGTCGAAGCGGCTCGCCGGGCGGATGCCGCCCTTGGCCGCGAAGGTGCCGCCGAATGTGGCGCAGCCGTCCGGCAACCCGCCGCTTCCAAAACCGCGGTGAATGAGTTCCTCCACTGGAAGCAGGTTATCGAGCGTGCCTTCCTGGTACAGTACACGCGTGCCGCCGATCAATGCGTGCGAACGCAGGATCAATTTGTCCCAGTGACCGGCGACGTCCTCGAGTTCCCACAATACGGGCGCGATCGGCTTGTCGCACATCTGCTTCGAGACGGTGACGCTATAGGCTTCCACTCTCCGATCGGTGTGATCGGAACCGACGCCGACAAAGACGCGGCCCTGCCAGCCGATCAGGACGAATTCCACTTCGCCGCTGGTGTCACCGCCGCTGACTTCGATGCTGTCCTCCGTGGTCAGCCGCCGCGCGGCGACCCGGTAATAGATCGGGGTAGTAGCCGGCGGCGCGATACCGATCGCTTCGAGCTCGGCAATGTGCCTGTCGCGCGCGACCGGATCGCGGCCGGTCCAGCCGGCCATGACAGCCTGATCGATCGGCAGCGTCAGCGGAGTCGTCGTATCCTCGGTGTCGATGGTGAATGTGAGATCAAACACGGATGACGCCCTCCATTGCGGCCGCGAGTTCGAAGATGCGGCGGTCCGATCCCCCGGATGCCGCAAGCATGAACCCGACCGGCACCTCGCCTTTGCGATGGCAGGGGAGCGAAATCGCGCAGCCGTCGATCATGTTGATCAGGCTACAATTGCGCAGCGACAGCAGGTTGGCCTTGGTGAAAGCCTTGTCGTCGGCAAGGTCGGCGATGCGCGGCGGCGTGTTGGCGGTGGTCGGCAGGACCATCGCGTCATAAGGTGCGAGGTGGACCGTGGCACGCGCGATCAGCGACTTCCGCGCGCCGAGCAAATCGATATAGTCCGCGGCGCTTATGCTTTCACCGCGAAGAATGCGCAAGGACACGCGGGAGTCGTAGACATTGCCCTTGCTGGCGATCAAATAACGATGCCAGGCATAGCTTTCCGCTGCCGCGAAGCCGCCCTTGGCGTTCATTAACCCAATGTCGAGGAATTCCGGCACCGCGATCCGCTCGATCAGCGCGCCCTGTCGCGACAAGGTTTCCAGCGCGCGCTCGAAGATCCGCGCCACTTCATCATCGAGTTCGTCGAGCGCGACCGTGGTCGGCACTGCGAGACGCATTCCCTTGATCGGGCGCGGCTGCAGCGGGACGATCGCCTCATTGGCGAGCACGGCGTCAAGCACTGCGCAACACCCAACGCTGCGCGCGAGCGGCCCGAAACTGTCGAGCGTGAACGAGAGCGGCACGCCGCCGTCGAGCGGCACGCGACGCTGCGTCGGTTTGAAGCCGACGATGCCGTTATAGGCGGCCGGAATCCGGCAGGAGCCGCCGGTATCGGTGCCGAGCGCGCCATGCGCCATACGATCGACAACGGACACCGCCGCGCCGGATGACGATCCGCCAGGTACATGCCCCACGCCGCGCTGCCATGCGCCCTTCGGCGTGCCGTAATGCGGATTGATGCCGATTCCGGAATAGGCGAACTCGGTCATGTTGGTCCGGCCGATCACAATGAAACCGGCACGGCGCAGCCGCGCCACCACGGGAGCATCGGCATCCGCCGGGGCTGAATCCTCCAGCGCGCGCGAGCCGGCGCGGGTCACCTGCCCCTTGATGTCGAACAGATCCTTGATGGAGACGGGAATGCCGGCAAAGGGCGACGGCGCCGCCTTCACCTCGCGCAGCCGGTCCATCGCTTCCGCCGCCTCGATCGCCGCTTCCGCATCGACATGAAGGAACGCCCGCGCGCCCTCGCCCGAGCTGTCGGCAATCCTGGCAAGGCATTCGTCGACGAGCTTGCGGGCGCTGGTGCGGCCGTTTTCGAGATCATCCGCCAGTGATGCAAGTGTCGGCGTGTTCTTCATCTTCGATTTCTCCGTCATGGCCAGGCATAGTAGTCTGCCTTGCGCAGACTTGTCTGCGCTCCCGGCCATCCACGTCTTTCTCTACCTTCATGTCACTCAGACCTGGATGCCCGGGACAAGCCCGGGCATGACGACTAAGTACTGAGGTCATCCTCGATCTCCAGATCCAGCAGCGCGGAGCTCAGGGATTTGCCGTGGGCATCGAGCGCCAGCGACCGCGTTACGCCACCGCCGAGCGTCTGGGTCATCACAAAATTCAGCGCGGCAATGCTGGGCAGCTCATAGCGCACCACCTCGCCTTCGACAACGCCGGCAAAATGCGCTCTTACCCGAGCGCTGGTGACTTGCGCAAGCAGAAGCGGATAGTGCCCTTCGTCGTAGGCAATCACCGAGATGTTGGAGGTGTTGCCCTTGTCGCCGGTGCGGGAATGGGCGATCTCGCGCAGCTTCATCGCGTCAGCCTCCCACGAAATGGACCTGCGGCCTGGCGAGTTCGCGCGGCAGCAGGACCGACGCCACCGCGACCACATCGCGTGCCGATTTGAAAACGCCGCCGCCGGCCGCGGGGCCATTGGTGTACAGTGTTTCGACCTCGTTGCCGATCCGGACAGCCTCACGCAGGTTTTCGGTGCGGCCGGCGACGCGAACGCGCACCTCGTAGGGTTCGTTTCCGCGTGCGGCAAGGTTGGCGCCGTGCAGCGCATCGACGCCGATCAGGTCGAACCGCAATTCACTTGCGGCAACGCCGGTAAGTTTCAACCGTTCCCGAACGATTTCCAGCGCCAGCCGTCCGCGCGCCAGTGAGCCCGGGCCGGCATAGGAAATCTGACCCTCGCCGATGTAGCTGTCGACATAGCCGACCGAAACCTTCAGCGTAGCGGGTCGCTCGGTGCCGCGTCCACCGCTGACGCGTACGCGATCCCGCGCGATCTCCTCAACCCTCACCTGCGAAAAATCCGCTGTTACGTCGGGCTGGAGATATCGCGTGGGATCGTGCACCTCGTAGAGCAGTTGCTCCTTGCAAGTCTGCGCCGTCACCGCGCCGCCTGAGCCGGCGACCTTGGTGATGACAAGCGCGCCATCCTCGCCGACTTCGCCGATCGGAAAGCCGAGCCGCGCCAGATCGGGGATATTTTTGTAGCCGGGGTCGGCAAAATAGCCGCCGGTGATCTGTCCTGCGCATTCGAGCAGATGGCCGGCGACGGTGCCCTGGCCCAGCAAATTCCAGTCATCCATCGCCCAGCCGAAGGCGTGGATCATGGTCGCCAGAAACAGCGCGGGATCGGAGGCGCGTCCGGTGATCACAATGTCGGCGCCGCCGGTCAGTGCCTGCGCGATCGGCTCGGCGCCGAGATAGGCGTTGGCCGACAGTAGCCGGTTGCCGAGCTGCTTGATCGAGCCATCGAACTCCATGATCGGGAGATCGCCGTCCTTGCAGGCATCGAGCACCTCATCGCCGATGACGGCGGCGATCTTCAGCGACGGCAGGCCAAGCGATCTGGCGATCTCCGCTGTCTTGCGCGCCGCTGCGAGCGGATTGGCCGCGCCCATATTGGTGACGATCTTGATGCCTTTAGAAGCGCAGATCGGCAGCACCGCACGCATCCGCTCCTCGAGCAGCGGATCGTAACCGCTGTCGGGGTTTTTCATGCGCGACTGCTGCGCCAGCGCAACTGTGCGCTCGCCGAGACACTCGAATACCAGATAATGGATGTCACCCTTTTCGGCGAGTTCGACCGCGGGCTCGATGCGATCGCCCGAATAGCCGGCACCGGATCCTATTCGTATCGTTCGCACACCATCTCCGTCGTCATTGCGAGCCAACGGGTCGCGCGCACGCGCGCCCGATGACAGGCTCCGCGAAGCAATCCAGAACTTCAGTCAAAAGCTGGATTGCTTCGTCGCTTGCGCTCCTCGCGATGACGGGCACCCTAGCGCGGGAGATCAAGCGCATACAAGCGTTCCAGGCCAGCGATTTTGCGCGTGCCGGAATGCGCGCCATGCGGCAGGATCGCTGGACCGTTGACGGCG
>VAZH01000208.1 GCA_005884465.1 Alphaproteobacteria bacterium
GCATTGATGGCGCTGGCGCAGCGCGCGGTCGGCCATGGCGCCGGCACGATCGTGCTGCTCGGGATCATCAGCGGCGCGCTATTTTATGGTGACGCGGTGATCACGCCGGCGCTGTCGGTGCTTTCCGCGATCGAAGGTATCAAGCTCGTCACTGAGACGTTCGAGCCCTATGTCGTGCCGCTCACGGTGCTTATCCTGGCGGCGTTGTTTGCGGCGCAGTCGCGCGGCACGGCACGGGTTGCCGCCTTCTTTGGGCCGGTCATGTGTATCTGGTTCGCCGTAATCGCGATCGCGGCGATTCCAGCAATCGTGCGGCATCCCGAGGTCTTGCTTGCGTTAAATCCGCTCCATGCTGTCTCGTTCATGCTCCACCACGGCATCATTGGCTTCGTCACGCTGGGCGCGGTGTTTCTCGCCGTCACCGGTGCCGAGGCGCTGTATGCCGACCTCGGGCATTTTGGCAAGCGGCCGATTCAGACCGCCTGGCTTTTCATCGTCTTGCCGTCGCTGGCGCTGAACTATCTGGGGCAGGGCGCTCTGGTCATTGCCGACCCGAAAGCGGTGGAAAATCCTTTCTTCCTGATGTTTCCGGACTGGGCATTGATTCCAATGGTCGTTCTCGCCACCGCGGCGACGGTCATTGCAAGCCAGGCCGTGATCACCGGCGCCTATTCGTTGACGCGTCAGGCCATTCAGCTCGGCTTGCTGCCACGATTTGAAATCCGCCATACGTCGGAAGCCCATTCCGGCCAGATCTATATCCCGCGCATCAATATGCTGCTGTTCATCAGCGTAATTCTGCTGGTGTTGATGTTCCGTTCGTCGAGCGCGCTGGCATCGGCCTATGGCATCTCGGTGACCGGCACCATGGTGGTCACGGCGATGATGGGTTTTGTTGTCATCTGGAGAGTCTGGAGATGGTCGCGCTTCGCGGCCGCGGCGCTGATTGCGCCATTCCTGTTTCTTGATCTGACGTTCCTCGCGGCGAACCTCTTGAAGGTGTTCGAGGGCGGCTGGGTGCCGCTGGCGCTGGGGGCCGTGGTCATGCTGCTGATGTACACCTGGCGGCGCGGCAGCAGGCTTCTGTTCGAAAAATCGCGCAAGCTGGAGTTTCCGCTGGCCGATTTGGTGGCGATGTTGGAAAAGCGGCCGCCGCAGCGGGTTTCCGGTACCGCGGTATTCCTGACCAGCGATCCGGCCAGTGCGCCGACGGCCCTGATGCACAGTTTGAAGCACTACAAGGTGCTGCACGAGAAGAACGTCATCCTGACCATCGAAACCGCGCCGACGCCGCGGATCGATCCGGCGGAGCGGGTGAGGCTGGAACAGATCAGCGCGACCTTCTCCAAAATCACGCTGCGGTTTGGATTTATGGAATCGCCCAACGTGCCGAAAGCGCTGGCGATCGCGCGAAAGCTGGGATGGCAGTTCGACATCATGTCGACGTCGTTCTTCCTGTCGCGGCGCGCGCTCAAGCCGGCCGCGCATTCCGGAATGCCACGCTGGCAGGATCACCTGTTCATCGCGCTCAGCCGCACCGCCAACGATGCGACCGACTATTTTCAGATTCCGAGCGGACGGGTGGTCGAGGTGGGAACGCAGGTGACCATCTAAATCTCAGGGTGCCTTGCGGAGCTTGATTTTCGTCGCGTAAGGGGCGAGGTTGGCGCCGAAGGGCCGAGCAATCCGTATCCGCCCCTGTTGGATTCGCTCATACTCGCGCGTATTCCGCAAAAGTGGATACCATTTTGGGAATAGAATACGCGCAAGTTAATGCACTGAGATCGGTGGGAGGATTTGAGTGGCGGACCAGGTTCACGATTTGACGCCGGAAGATGTTGCGAAGGGAATGGCCGAGGGCCGCTACCTGCTTGTCGATGTCCGCGAGCCGAATGAGGTTGCGGTCGAAGCTTATCCCGACGCAGTCGTGGTTCCGCTTTCGAGTTTTGATCCGCAGGATATTCCGGATTCCCATGGCAAGCAGGTGGTGTTTGCTTGCCGCTCAGGGAAAAGATCGGTGACAGCATCGCTGGCGGCTCAAGCCGCGGGTTTGGCCTACGACAACCACCTTGCGGGCGGCATGCTGGCCTGGAAGGCCGCCGGATTGCCGACCAAGAGCGGCGGCTGACCATTGCCATGACGTCCATGAACAAGGTGTTTGCGGATCTTCCCGTGACCGTCTTCGAGGCGATGTCGCAGCTCGCGCGCGACAACAACGCCATCAATCTCGGCCAGGGTTTTCCTGACGATCCCGGTCCGGAAGATATTCGCCGCACGGCGGCGGAAGCGGTCATGGACGGCTACAACCAATACCCATCGATGATGGGTATTCCGGAATTGCGGCAGGCGATCGCCGCCCATTACGGGCGCTGGCACGGCCTCGTGCTCGAGCCCATGACCGAGGTGATGGTGACATCGGGCGGCACCGAAGCGTTGACCAGCGCGATCCTGGCTGTGGTCGAGCCTGGTGACGAGGTGGTCGCTTTCCAGCCGGTTTACGATTCCTACCTCCCGATCATCCGCCAGGCCGGAGGCATCCCGCGTCTGGTCCGCCTCGAACCGCCGCATTGGCGGCTAACGGAGGAGGCGCTGCGAAGCGTCTTCAACCACAAGACCAAGGCGGTGCTGTTCAACAATCCGCTCAATCCCGCCGCGGTTGTCTATCCGCGCGAGGACCTCGAACTGCTGGCGCGGTTCTGTCAGCAGTTCGATACTATCGCGATCTGCGACGAGGTCTGGGAGCACGTGATCTTCGATGGCCGCGAGCATATTCCGCTGATTACTATTCCGGGAATGCGCGAGCGCACCATCAAGGTGGGTTCCGCAGGCAAGATTTTTTCGCTGACGGGCTGGAAGATCGGCTTTGTCTGCGCGGCGCCGCCGCTATTGCGCGTCGCTGCCAAGGTGCACCAGTTTCTTACCTTCACCACCGCGCCCAATCTTCAGGTGGCGGTCGCCTACGGCCTCGGCAAGCCGCCAGATTATTTTTATCAAATGCGTAAGGAGCTGGCGCGGAGCCGCGACCGTCTCACCGCAGGGCTGGAGCGTATCGGGTTTCCGGTTCTTCGCTCGCAGGGCACCTATTTCCTCACCGTCGACCTTTCCCCGCTCGGGCTTAACGAAACCGACGAGGCTTTCTGCAAGCGCATCGTGACCGACTACAAGGTCGCGGCGATCCCGGTGTCGGCCTTCTATGAGAAAGACGCCGTGACGTCGGTCGTGCGTTTTTGCTTCGCCAAGCAAGATGCAACCCTCGACACCGCGCTGGAGCGCCTGTCGGACGCGGTGCACCGCCGAAGAGGCTGATGATGATGCACGGCTGGAGTTGGACTCAAATTCGATTTGTTGCCGTAGTTGTCGTGGCGTTCGCATTGCTCTCGCCGCCCGCGAAAGCGGAGGAGCGCACCGTCAATTTCTATAACTGGTCGAACTACATGGCGCCGGGGGTGCTGGAGGACTTCACCAGGGAAACCGGCATCAAGGTCGTCTACGACACGTTCGATGCCAATGAGACCCTGGAGACACGACTGCTCGCGGGAAAATCGGGCTACGATGTCGTCGTTCCCACAGCCTATTTCCTGCAGCGCCAGATCACGGCCAAGGTTTTTCAGAAGCTCGATAAATCAAAATTGCCGAACCTCGCCAATGCCTGGCCGGTGGTGACGAAACAGCTCGCTGTTTACGACCCCGGTAATCTCTACGGCGCTAACTACATGTGGGGCACCACGGGCATCGGCTACAACGTCAAGGCGGTACAAAAAATTCTCGGCGCCGACGCCAAGATCGACAGTTGGGACATCGTCTTCAAACCGGAGAACCTGGCCCAATTCAAGGATTGCGGCATTCACATGCTGGATTCGGCCGATGATATTTTTCCGGCGGCATTGAGCTATCTCGGGCTCGATCCGAATTCGACCAAACAGGCCGACCTCGAAAAGGCCGCCGATCTCGTGCTGAAAATCAGACCCAATGTCCGCAAGTTTCATTCATCGGAATATCTGAGCGCGCTGGCCACCGGCGAGATTTGTTTCGTGGTGGGGTGGTCGGGCGACATCATGCAGGCACGGAGCCGCGCTGCGGAGGCCAGGAATGACATCGAGATCGGCTATGCCATCCCCAGGGAAGGCGCGCAGATGTTTTTCGATAATCTTGCGATCCCGGCCGATGCGAAGAATGTTAATGAGGCCTATGAGTTGATCGACTATCTCTACCGCCCCGAAGTCGCGGCAAGGAATTCGGATTTTCTGTCCTACGCTAACGGCAATCTGGCGAGCCAGAAGTTGATCGATCCGAAAATTCTCAACGACAAGAACATCTACCCGGACGAGGTTACGCTGAAAAAGCTGTTCGTGATCACCGCCCGCGATCCAGCCATGCAGCGGATCATCAACCGGTTGTGGACAAAGGTGAAGACCGGACGTTGAGGTTCTCGTAGCTAACTCTTCCGTCATGGCCGGGCTTGTGCCGGGCATGACGAGTGTAGGCGCGCCCCTGACCAAAAGGTTCGCCGCCTATCGCCAGCGGCGATGCAGCCACAGCCATTGATCGGGATATTCGCGGATCCAGCCCTCGACCACCGAGGTAATCGCCTGCGTCGTGCCCTGAACATCGATTTTACCCGCGGCGTCGCGGACCGGCTTTACTTCATCCGATAGTTCGGCGCGAAAGCGGTGACCGGGCAGGCGGATGATCCGCACCCCATGTACCGGGCATTCGACCTGCCGCAATAGCCGCGCGAGCATCGGATTGGCGCGGGTCTTGCGGCCGAAGAAGGTGACCTCGACGCCATTGGTAAGATACTGATCGACCAGCATCGCGACGTGCTGGCCGTTTTGCAGGGCCTCCGCAAGCTTTAGCGGGGCGTCGCGGCCGGCCGGAATCAGCGTGCCCATTTTTACCGCGCGGATTTCCTCGATGGCGCGATCGGCGGAGGCGATGTTCGGCCGCCGATACAGGATCGCTGCGTCCAGTCCGTGCGCGACCGCAGCCAGGGCGGGCAGTTCCCAGTTGCCGAGATGGCTTGCGAAGATCAGCGCCGGCTTGCCATCGAGCCGCAGCTGCGCAAACAGCTCATGGGTGCGGGGCAGGATTTCGATGCGGCTTTGTTCGGGATAGGCGGGATCGTGCTCCCAGATATGATCGAGATGCGCGAATTCGGCACCGACGCGACCAAGGTTATCCCAAACGCCTGCCAAAATGGTCTCGATCTCGGCAGGCGATTTTTCCGGGAATGCGGCGATCAGATTGGCGCGGCCGATTCGTTGCTCGCGCATCATCGGTCCAACAGAGCGAGCGATCCGGCCGAACAGGTTCGCGGTCTTGATCGGATCGAAATAGCGGGTGGTGCGAAGCATTCCAATCGTCAACGCGCCGACCGCGGCTTCGGCGATCGGCTTGGTGGCGTCGCGAAGACGGGCCCTGGCACGAGGAAGCAAGCGGCTCATTTGCAAAAATGGCTGACTTGCTAGACCGGTTCACGCGTCAGAATCAGCGAGGCGTTCTGGCCACCGAAGCCGAACGAATTCGACATCACGGCGGTGACGCGGGCGTCGCGCGCCTTGTTGGGGACGACGTCGAAGGGAATCGCCGGATCCGGAACATCGTAGTTGATGGTCGGCGGAATCCGCTGATGCTCAAGCGTCAGCAGCGAGAACACGGCTTCCACCGCGCCGGCAGCGGAGAGGGTGTGGCCTACCATCGATTTGTTGGACGATACCGGAATTTGCGTGGCGCGCTCGCCGAACACGGTCGAGATCCCCAGATATTCCATCTTGTCGTTTTCCGGCGTGCCGGTGCCGTGCGCGTTGATGTAGTCGATCTGCTCGGCGACGATGCCGGCATCCGACAATGCGTTGCGGACGCATCCGATGATCGGCTTGCCGTCCGGGCTGGAGCGGGTGCGGTGGAAAGAATCCGCAAGTTCGCCGCAGCCGGCGACGATGCCGAGGATTTTTGCGCCCCGCGCTGTGGCGGCTTCATAGCTTTCCAGCACCAGCGCGCCTGCGCCCTCCGCCATCACAAAGCCGTCGCGGTTCTTCGAGAACGGCCGTACCGCCGCCTGTGGTGGATCGTTATGGGTTGACAGCGCCGATAGCAATGAGAACCGGACCAAGGCTTCCGGATTGACCGAACCGTCGGTCGCAACGCACAGCGCCGCATCCGTCTCGCCGCGGCGAATGGCTTCAACGCCGAGCTGAATCGCGGTGGCGCCCGATGCGCATGCCGTGGAAAGCGAGATCGGTCGGCGAACCCTTGGTGCCGAACACCTCGGCCAGGTGATCGGCCACCGAGCCGAATAGAAAACGCCGGTGATATCCTGTGTACCTTCCGCCGCCGCTGACGCGCAGTATGGCGTCATAGTTGAAGTCCGTCTCCGAGATCGCGCGCCCAAGTTCCTCTCGTTGCGGCCACTCGACCTCGATGGGGGCAACAGCAAGAAACAGCGGCCCGGGAAAATCACCTTTGCTCCCTATCGCGGATTGCGCGATGGCTTCTTCAGTGGCGATATCGGCAAGCCGCTCCGAAAGATCGGTCGATGAAAAAGGCTCGACCGGCACGAAATCAACCGTTCCGGCCATCGTCGTTTTCAGTCCCTCGATGGGGAAACGCGTGATGGTCCGAATGCCGGATTCGCCCGCGGTGAGCTTTGCCCAGTTGTCGGCCTGGCCGGCGCCAAGCGATGTCACGACGCCCATGCCGGTGACGACGACGATCGGTCTTCCTGATTTATCGCGTGATGCTGTCATGTTTTCCCCGCCGGTGCAGCGCCGTGCTCACTTGATCGCTTCGACCAGGGCCATGCCTTCGCCCCGCCAGTGACCGGCCCCTACGACTACAATCTGTGTCGGCGGCCTGGACATTTCAACCTCGAGCCCCGTGGGATCGTTGGGCGGAAACAGCGCCCCGCGGGAAAGCGAGAGCGCCGCTAGCGCAAGTCCCAGCGGAAACTGGGTTTCCATGGTGTGACCGAACATCGTGCCGGTAGCCCGTACCGCAAAATCCGGATGCTCGCCCAGGAATGCCCGCTCCTCGGATGTCACCGGTTCGGCGCCGGTGGCGCCGGTGATGATAGCGCCCTTGGCCTCAAGCTTGCCGAGTTTCGACCACAGCTTTTCCAGCGTCGCGGTAATCTCGCCGGGATGCTTGCGGTGCGCCAGATCGGCGACGACGTTGCTCAGGCGCGCATAGGGTTTCGCACCGCGTGCTTCCGCGTGCGCCCTGGACTCGATGACGAGAAAAGCGCCGGCGGACCCCAGCGCGAAGCCGGCGCTACTCTGGCGGCGAGCCCAAACCGGAGCAAATTTGTCCTTGAGGTTGAAATCGCCGAATTCATAGAGCACCAACAGGTCCTTGCGCTCGCCGTTTTGCGAACCACCGATCAGCGCGATGTCGCTTTGACCGGCGGCGATGCGTGCGAGCGCGATCCTTGCGGCGTCAACGCCGGCGGCTTCCTCGCCCATGAAGGTGCGCGACGAGCCGGTCACGCCGTGCACGATCGCGATATTGCCCGCCAACAGGTTAGAAAGCTGCGCCAGGAACAGCGTCGGACGCAGATCGTTCATCAACCTCTCGTTGAGGAAACCGGGAGCGGAGTTGCCTTTCGCTTCCAAATTCAGAATGTTGCAGTCCACCGCGAGATCGCGTTCGCCACCACCGGCGGCGACAATCATGTCCATCCGTCCGAGGATCTCCTTGTTGCCTTTAACGCCGGCCGAATCCAGCGCGAGCCCGGCGGCGTAGGTGCCGATGCGTTGCCAGCCTTCCATCTGGCGCTGATCGCCTTTCTTGGGGATCTGCGTGTCAAAATTCACCGGCGCCAAGGGATGGACGATGTAAGGCGCAAAACCCTTTTCATCGATGTTGATGCGCCGCGCATTGAGCGCCTCCCAGTTCGCGTCCAGCCCCTCACCAAGTGAGGTGGCGAGGCCGATGCCGGTGATCCAGACTTCCGTCGACCCCGGGTGCGAAGGTTTCGCCTCAGTCATGAGCGATGGCCTGCTGTGGAAAGCCGACGCGCTTGGCCATGGCATCCATGTGTCGGCGCAAATCCGGATTCGGGAAGGGAATATGGCTGAACGTGATCGTCGCATTGCACTTCAGCTTGCCGCCGACGCTTACCTTCGCTTCGGTCATCGCATAACCCGAGCCTTCGTGAAGGACGTTGGCGTTGATCGTCAGCAATTCCCCGGGGGACACGAAGCCGCGCATCTTGGCTTCCTTGACCGCGGCGAGAAACGGCATGCGCTCGAATTTCATCAGCGCGAGCAACAGCCAACCCGAGGTCTGCGCCATCGATTCGATCAGCAAGACGCCGGGCATGATTGGATAGCCCGGGAAATGCCCCTCGAAGATGGTGTTGTGCTGCGGAACCTGCGCCTCGACCTGAATGGTCTTCTCGTCGATGTTGAGGTCGAGGATGCGGTCGATCAGCTGGAAATATTCAAGCTGCATGGCGGGCGATTAGGCGCCCGCGCCCTTGGCGGCGACCAATTCGTCGATGCGCGCGCTGAGGTTTTTCAGGACAAAGTATTGTTCGGTCGTCGCCTTTCCGTCGTTGACTTCCTGCGTCCATTTTTCCAGCGGCAGCTTGATCCCGAATGCCTTGTCGATCGCAAATGCAATGTCGAGAAAATCGAGGCTGTCGATCCCCAGGTCGTCGATTGCGTGGCTCTCGGGCGTGATCGTGTCGCGCGGTATGTCGCAAGTTTCAGCGATGATCGTGGCGACCTGATCGAATGTAGAGGACATCACTAAGCCTTTGATATATTGAGGATAAGTTCCAGGATGGCACGGCAGGCGGGCGCGGCGCCCCGAAATGCCCCATCGGCGGTCCGGAGTCGAGTGCCCGTATATCGGAGCGACGCCCCGAGTTCAATGGAGGCGGGCTTTGCCAGCCGGTTGCAATTTAAAGGCCAAAGCGGCCGATCTTGCTTGAAACTGCTAGAAATGCGTTGTGGAAATGCGGGCGCAATCGCGCCGGCCCATCAGCACGCAGTCCTGGGTCTTGCGCAGATCCGCAATGCTCACGGCGAGCCAAATTCCGATCGCCGTCAGCGCCACGGTAAAAGCCAGTGCCGCAACATTTGCCAGCATGCGGTGGCGAAAATCGTCCGGTTCATCGCGGTCTCGCTCGTAGCGCGACAGGTCGTTCGGTGCTTGCGGGGCCTGGTCCTGAAGAGACTGGTCGCCCAAGTTCGTCAGCCGACCGGGAGGGCAGGCCAGGGTGCGCGGCCGGAATTTGAGCACGCGATGCTCTTCCGACGCGATGGGCTGCTGGGTTTTCACTGCTGCCAGCTCCGGGATATCCTGATCTTATTTAGCACGCTCGCGAGGCATCTCACCGAAAATGTTGACATGGCACCGATGCCACAATCTACGCCTCAAGGGTTTCATGGAACCTGCCGTAGTCAATCCTGAGCCGACCCTGGTCCGTGATATCGAGGATATCCGCGTAGCGCCGCCCAAAACGAATATCCCGATAATCGTAGGATTTTCGCGCGTGGACGATCTGCGCCGCGACGACGTCGTATCCGGACACCACAACCACCAGCGAAACCTCCGATGCGGCAAGATCGTCGGCATTGAGCCCGTAGAGCGGGCTTTGCTCATCGAGGCTATGGTAGAGCGTCCAGCTCAAGGCCAGCGCGGGGTGCTCATTCTGCACCAGCGGGAGCTCGTAGAACCTTCGAAGCGATTGGCCTTCCATGCTCACTACGTTCTTGAGCAACCACAGTCTGGCGGTGGCGTTGCCGATGATGTCGTGACGCTCGTTGGCGAAGCGAATCATCAGGGTCCGCTTGCCTTCATGGCTTGAAATCACCGGGTGGTCGGCGAACAGCAAGCGGGCATTCGGCCGCGAGAATCGCGCAAAGATCAGCCCGGTCATCAGCGACATCGAAAAGATCCCGGTGAAGAGCTCCACGGTTGCGATGAAATGTCCATAATGGGTCTGCGGATGCATGTCGCCGTAACCGGCGGTCGAAAGCGTCTCGATGCTGAAATAGAGATAGTCGATGTAAGCGCCGCCGGGCACATTCGAGATCGGCTGATTTCCGATCCAGTAGAACACTGCGAACACCGCATTGAAAGCGACGAACACCAGCGCGGCTCCGGCGATGAAAGCCGGCCATGAGGCCGTCATGCAGCGATGGCTGATATCGGCCCAAAAATTGAGACGAACGCCCTCGGCGATGACTTCGCGGCCGCCAAGCAGCACGACCCGCGTGTTCGCTGTTCGCTCGCTCCGGCTTTTGATCATCTTTTCAAAATCTCTTGAAGACGCAGAGGCATTTAATCGCCGGTGCCATCATGGCATAACTGGACGATTTTCAGAGCGATTTTTTGGCGGTCAGACAGGGATTCAAAATCATGGCGAATACGCGTGAACCGATCCTTCAGCCGATTCCGATCCTCTCGCTGCATCCAACCCAGATGACGGTTGGAATGAGAGAGGTGAAGGAAAAGCGCAAGCGCTTGCGAGAGCACTGGCGGAAGCACAAGAAGATAAAGCAGGGCGAGTTTCTGGGCAGACACATGATCCCCGTGGTCCTCGGGCCGGACCAGCGCCACTACGTGGTCGATCATCACCATCTGGCGCGCGCGCTTCACGACGAAGGCGTGGAGGACATTATCGTCACCGTCATCGCCGATCTGACCATGGTTGACCGCGATGCATTCTGGAGCGTGCTCGATAATCGCAGGTGGGCCTATCCCTATGATGCCAAGGGCCAACGCCAACACTTCAGGGACATTCCAAAAACGGTAGCGGACCTCAAGGACGATCCGTTCCGCAGCCTCGCCGGTGAATTGCGGCGCGTCGGCGGCTTCGCCAAGGACACAACACCGTTCAGCGAATTTCTTTGGGCAGATTTCCTGCGCCGCAGGTTGTCGCGCAAGAGCGTGGAAGCCGATTTCGACAAGGCCATGGAAAAAGCTCTGGCATTGGCGAAAAGCAAGGACGCGATCTATTTGCCAGGCTGGTGCGGACCCGCGTCGGACGATTAGCTCGGCGGCGTATCGAGCGGTGAAGGAGAGGCAGCAGACTGCTGTTCCGGATCGTGGCTTCCGCCGAGCGTGCGATGGAGCCAGCGCTCGACATGGCGGCCGAGGATCAGAAGCGTGAACGCGAATACGAGCGCGGTTCCGACAATTCGCCATTGCCCGACACCGCAGGCGATCCCAACGCAGGCCGCGAACCAGGTACAGGCCGCGCTGGTAAGTCCGTGAACCCGAAAATGATTCTGCGCGTGGACAATGACGCCCGCGCCGAGAAAGCCGATGCCGGTGAGGATGCCTTGAATGACGCGGCTGCCGGCGTCGGTAATTTTCATATGATCGGGGGATGGATCGGCCAGCACCACGACCATTGCCGTGGCCAGACCTACCAGACCAAGCGTCTTCAAGCCGATCGGTTTGTTCTGAAGATCGCGATTAAGCCCGATCAGGCCGCCCGCAAGCGTGGCGACGCCAAGGCGCAGCAAGATCTCCGGCCAATCCAGCAATGCGACGACCTCCAGCTTCGGGGTTCGCAACGATAGGCCAATGTCCGCGATCTCTCAATCGCGGAAATGGGATCGCATCCGGGCCGGGAGCCTATTTCGGCAAACGCCCCATGATGTAGAATTCGTCATTCGGGCGCATGCCGGTGACGTTGGCCATCCGGTTTGACAGCGCGAAGAACGCGGAGATCGCGGCGATATCCCAAATGTCGTCGTCGCTAAACCCGTGGCTGGCGACGGCACTGAAATCCGCTTCCGAAATGCCGTGCGCCTCGATGCACCTTCATCGCGTAGTCGAGCATGGCTCTCTGGCGCGGCGTGATATCCGCCTTGAGGTAGTTGACGGCGATCTGGTCTGATATCTGCGGGTTCTTCGCCCGGATGCGCAGGATCGCGCCGTGCGCGATCACGCAATACAGGCATTGGTTGGCGCTGGAGGTGGCAACCACGATCATCTCGCGCTCGGCCTTGGTCAGTCCGCCGTCCTTTTCCATCAGCGCATCGTGATAGGCAAAGAACGCCCGAAATTCGTCAGGGCGATATGCCAGCGTCAGGAACACGTTGGGTATGAAGCCGGATTTCTCCTGCACGCGAGCAGGCGGGTGCGGATATCGTCCGGCAGCTTGTCGATGGACGGCGATGGGAAGCGCTTGCAATGGGCTGCGCCATGGAGCAGGTTCCGCGTCAAGCCGCGTGATGCGGTAGCCGAGACCATAATCCATCGCGGCATCTGCGCAAAGCACGCCTGCGCGAGGCAGCGCGCGGAGCAAATGGCGGCGCTGAACCCGTCAGCGCAACGGCTTCTTCAGCAGCGAAAAACGATCGGGATCAAGGCCCATCGACGGCTGCAGCATCGGTGCTTCCATCGTGCGCGCGACGGCGCGATCGGCGGAATC
>VAZH01000209.1 GCA_005884465.1 Alphaproteobacteria bacterium
AGCCGAGTGATATTCATATAGCAATCCTCAGGGCTTCTCGCGCAGAAAAGGAAAACGGAGAAATTACGATGACTGGACTCAAGACGCTCGTCGCGGCAGCTTTGATCTCGACAATCTCGGCGACGTGCGCACTTGCGCAGGCCGCAATCTCAGAACCGGGAGCTTTTCAGGCACAGTTTCCAGATCGGGATGTGCTGAATGGAGGTGCGCTAACTCCCGCAGGCAGAATGGGCTTGGAGCTACCTGGCGGGGCTTCCACGGCAAACAATGCTTATGCGGCAATGGGCAGCGCTAGTCTCTCGTTGGGGGCTCAGCGCTATCACTCCTACGATCCGGCGACAGGTCGTCGCCGCCATTCATCTCGCTGAATGCGAGTTACAAGCCGAACCTGAACGAGAGGCCGAGCGACTGCACCCCCCGCCGCTCCGGGTCATTGACACCCTGTCGCTCAACGTTCACGTTCAGCGCAACTTCTGATCCCGAGCGTCTGACAACCCTCCAAGAGAATCCCCGGCAGGAAACTGCCGGGGGTTTCTTTGTTTTGGGTGTTGTTCGCGTGCGCAGGGACGACCGAACGCCCGAGTTATTCGACGCTGGCGCCGCGGCGCAGGTCGGCCTCGATCTGCAGCCGCGTTCCGCCGCCGAATCGCGCGCGATAGACCTGCAAGTTCTCCATCACCCGCTGCACATAGTTGCGGGTTTCGGAGAACGGGATCAGTTCGACCCAGTCGACGGCGTCGACCTTGGGATCGCGTGGATCGCCATAACGCTCGACCCATTTTTTGACGCTGCCGCGTCCGGCGTTGTAGGCCGCAAATGTCATGATGTAGGAGCCGCGATAGTCCTCGATCAGCCCGCCGAGCTCTGCCGCGCCAAGCGCTGCGTTATAGACCGGATCGGTCTTCATCCGGCCGAGATCAAAGCTGGCGCCGTATTTCTTGCAGACATAACGGCCGGCATCCGGCGTCACCTGCATCAGCCCGTAGGCTTGCGCCGGCGAAACCACGGACGGATTGAAGGCGCTTTCCTGCCGCGCGATGGCGAACATGATGCTCTGCTCGACTTCCGGCCCGATCGACTTGAATGCCGGGATGCCCGTCACCGGATAGGCGTAGAAATCGAACGGCAGCCCGCGATTAAGCGCGGCCTTGCCCATCAGCAGCATGCTGCGCGCATCGGCATGGCGCGAGGCCAGTTCGCCGAGCCCAGCTAGTGCATCGGGATCGCCATTTTCGCCCATGTCGGCAAAAATCGGGATCGCGATTTCGGGTTCGTCCAGGCCGTAGAGCAGTTGAACCGCGCGGACGATTTCCAGCCTTTCGATTCCGCGCGACCGGCCGGCGGGAGCACCATTCAGTGCGATCTGGGGAAGGCCGAGTTTCGCGCGCGCCAACTGACCGTAATAGCTGGTCGATTGCGCCGCAGCCGCCGTGTAGGCGGCGCGGGCGTCCTGGGAGCGACCCGCAGCTTCGGCGGCACGGCCCTGCCAATAGCCGGCACGCGCCAGCGTGGTGGGGTTGACGCTGCCGACGCCGATGCGCGCAAAGTGTCGTGCAGCCGTTGCCGGATCGTTCAGGAAGCGCAGCGCGATCCAGCCTGCGGTGAATTCTTGCTCGGTCTTGTAGATGTCGCGCGCGGGAAGCGCCGCGTCGCGCGCGATCAGATAAGCGGTGCGGTGCTCGCCGATGTCCAGCATCTTGCGCGACATCAGGCGCCGTTCGATCCACCACTCGTCGAGATTGTAGAGGTGGCCGGGATCCTTCGGTGCACTCATCATGAGTTGCGCAGCTTCGGCGAACTTCTCTTCGCGGCGCAGCAGCTGGATTTTGCTGAAGATATAGCCGGGATCGCCGTGCAGTTCGTGCGGAACCGCCTCTAGTAGCGCCCTGGTGTTGGGAGCCTTTTTATAGGCAGCAACGCGTGCTTTCGCCAACGCAAGCTGATTGGCGCCTAACCGCTTCGCGGCGCGCAGCGCGGCGTCATGCTCGCTGCCATAGAGCAATAGATCCATCCGCGCCTTGTGATCGCCCGGCGTCAGCAATGCGCCGAACAGGTCGAGCGCCGTGCTCTCGGTGTCCTCGGACATGGAATCGTTTCGCCAGGCGTCGCGCACCAGACGTTCCGCATTGGCCCGATCGCCGCGGGCGATCATCGCCCGCGCCAGCGAGAATTTGCCTTTGGCCGATAACGGCGATTCGTTTTCGAACCATGCCCACACAGTGGCGTCATCGCGATGATCGTCCCACAGTGCTGCTTCAATGCGCCGGCGCAGGAAGGTCTGCGAAGGCCAACTCGGATTGGCTGATATGAATGCTCGATAGCGCTCGATCAAGGCGCCATTGTCGTCGCTGCGCAAGATGATCCATTCCGCAAGTTTCCTGGCGACCGGATCCGATATCGCCGCCGCGGTCTGGGTCGCATCCGCCGGCTTATGCTTGCGTACCAGCTCGATGACGTTTTCCAGTGCATCGGTATCGGCCTGCGAGGTCGATGACGTCGCGGCCACCGCGGCTGGCGGCGGAGGCTTGCGCGCGGGCGCAGGCGGCAAAGCCGCATGCTGGCGGGTCGCCGGGGCCAAGGCGGGAGCAGGCGTCGCAGCGGGTGCGGCATTTTTGGGGGCAGCGTTCGCAGCGGGCGCCAGGGCCGGAGCAGGCGTTGCGGCGGATGCGATATTTTTGGCGACAACGTTCACGGCGGGCGCCAGGATGGGACCTGGAGTCGCGACGGGCGCGATGTTTTTGGCGGCAGCGTTCGTCGCGGGCGCTGTAATTTTGGTGGACGCATTGGGCACAACGTTACGCGCGATCGGCCGCGGCTTCGGCAGCGGAACTGTTGGCGTGGCCCAGGCATCCGCCGCCAATACCGACAATCCTACCGCCAGCGCCAGGCTTGTCGCCAATGCCGTCGATCGCAATGCGGCTGCGCGGAATGATGGGGTCACTGCGTTCCTTCGCGGCGAATCACTCAATCGCTCAAGTCCTGGGTGTATTTCATTGAATATGTGGACAAAATACTAAAAACGCGGGAGCGGCGGATGTCTGCGCCATCACCACGGCAAAATCGGGGCTAGACTGGTTCAGGAACGGGCCTTTCGCATGATCGTCAGACCCGATATGAATTGGCGGTTCACGGCAATGGCCCTAAACGGGGTGCGTTCGGAGGAAGTCCATGGCAGCCAAGACAAATTTCCGGGGCTCATTTACCGCCTTGGTCACGCCATTCAAAAACGGCTCGCTGGATGAGGCGGCCTTCCGCTCCCTGGTGAACTGGCAAATCGCCGAGGGTACCCACGGCCTGGTGCCGGTCGGCACCACAGGCGAGAGCCCGACGGTAAGCCACGACGAGCACAAGCGCGTCGTCGAATGGTGCATCGACGAGGCCAGGGGCCGCGTACCCGTGATCGCTGGCGCCGGCTCCAATTCGACCAAGGAAGCCATCGAACTCGCGCAGCATGCGGAAAAGGCGGGCGCCAGCGCGGTGCTGGTGGTGACGCCGTACTACAACAAGCCGACCCAGGAAGGCATGTACCAGCACTTCAAGGCGATCAACGATGCGATCGGAATTCCGATCGTGATCTACAACATTCCGCCGCGGTCGGTGATCGACATGAGCGTGGACACCATGGCGCGGCTGTTCGAATTAAAGAACATCGCCGGGGTCAAGGATGCGACCGCGAGCATGGTGCGCGTTTCGCAGCAACGCGCAAGGCTTGGCGAGGATTTCAACCAGTTGTCGGGCGAGGATGCGACCGTGCTCGGTTATATGGCGCATGGCGGGCACGGCTGCATCTCGGTTACTGCCAACGTTGCGCCCCGGCTATGTTCTGAATTTCACGTGGCGTGGCAGAACGGCGATCTCAAAACCGCGCTCAAGTTGCACGACAAGCTGATGCCGTTGCATACCAATCTCTTCATCGAATCCAATCCGTCGCCGGTGAAATACGCGCTGTCGCTGCTCGGCAAGATGGAGGAGACGCTGCGTCTGCCGATGGTGCCGGTGTCGGAGCCCACGCGCGTGGCGGTGCGCAGCGCCATGGTGCATGCCGGCCTGATCAACTAGGCCCTTCGACGCTGCGGTGATGAATAGTCCGGCGAGCCAGGTGGAAGAGAAGGGTTTGCGGATGCTGAACGAATTCCGCGCATTCGCCATGAAAGGCAATGTGATCGACCTCGCGGTCGGCATCATCATCGGCGCAGCCTTCGGCGCGATCGTGAGCTCGCTGGTCGGCGACATCATCATGCCGATCATCGGGGCGATCACCGGCGGCCTCGACTTCTCCAATTACTTTACGCCGCTGTCGAAGTCGGTGACGGCCAACAATCTGGCGGACGCAAAAAAGCAGGGCGCGGTGCTGGCTTGGGGTAATTTCCTGACGTTGACGCTGAATTTCATCATCATCGCCTTTGTGATGTTCGGGGCTATTCGTTTCGTGAACAGGCTGAAGCGCAAGGATGAAGCCGCCCCACCGCCGAAGTTGACCCGTCAGGAAGAGCTGCTCACCGAGATCCGCGACCTGCTCAAAAGCCTTGACGTGCGAGGGCTGAGGCCGAGTGATACCGCTGCTGGTCTGAAATAGTACTCAAGGCATTTTCATATGGCCGCGAAGAACGAGCGTGCGATCAAGGTGGTTGCCGAAAATCGCAAAGCACGGTTCAATTATGCGATCGAGGACACGGTGGAAGCGGGAATCGCGCTGACCGGCACCGAGGTCAAGTCAATCCGCAACGGCAAGACCACGATCGCGGAGTCCTATGCGGATTCCAAGGGCGGCGAGATCTGGCTTATCAACGCCAATATTCCGGAGTATCTGCAAGCCAACCGCTTCAACCACGAGCCGAAACGGCCGCGCAAGCTGCTATTGCACAAGAAGCAGATCAACAGGCTGATCGGGGCGGTCGATCGCGAAGGCATGACGCTGATCCCGCTAAAGCTTTACTTCAACGAGCGCGGCCGCGCCAAGCTGTTGCTGGCGGTGGCAAAGGGCAAGAAGCTGCACGACAAGCGCGAGAGCGAGAAGAAGCGCGACTGGAGCAGGGAGAAGGGCCGCCTGCTGCGGGCGCGGGGGTAATATCGAAACATTGCAGGATGGGTTGAACGCAGTGAAACCCATCACGAGAGCCAATGATGGGTATCGCTTCGATCCACCGATCCTACAGGGGAATCAGGGTGCCATGAATCAGAGAAACCTGCTCGAAGTCGACTGGAGCAAGATTAAGGGCCGCCTGCTGCGGGCGCGGGGGTAATATCGAAACATTGCAGGATGGGTTGAACGCAGTGAAACCCATCACGAGAGCCAATGATGGGTATCGCTTCGATCCACCGATCCTACAGGGGAATCAGGGTGCCATGAATCAGAGAAACCTGCTCGAAGTCGACTGGAGCAAGATTCCGGCGCCGACCGACGATGGTGCGGCGGCGCACCTGGTGGGCATGACGATCCCGCCAGTCAGCCTGATTGCCACCGACGATACCTCGGTGACGCTGTCGGCGCTGCGGGGGCGCACCGTGGTGTTCGCCTATCCGAGGACCGGCGAGCCCGGCAAGATCGCGCTGGTCGACGATTGGGACGTGATTCCGGGAGCGCGCGGCTGCACGCCGCAGACCTGCGCGTTCCGCGATCTGTTCGCCGAACTCAAGGTCGCCGGCGCCAGGCACGTTTTCGGCCTGTCGACGCAGAACAACGAATATCAAACCGAG
>VAZH01000218.1 GCA_005884465.1 Alphaproteobacteria bacterium
TTGAAGCGGCCGAGCGGGTGCTCGAACGCGACGGCTTGGCGGGCCTGACGCTGCGCGCGGTGGCGCGCGAAGCCGGCGTATCGCATGCCGCGCCGACCCATCATTTCGGTGACCTCACCGGGCTTGTGAGCGAACTCGCCGCAATCGGTTTCCGGCAATTCAACACGGCGATGGAGCTCGCCGATGCTGCGGGCAACTCGCCAATCGAGAAGGCATTGGCCGGGGCCAAAGCCTATGTCGCCTATGCGCAAGCGCATCCGGGCATGTACGGGCTGATGTTCCGCGCCGAGCGGCTCGATATGACGCGGCCGTCGCTACACGAGGCCGCCAGTGCTGCTTTTGCGGGGCTCGCCGGTGCGGTCGGCGCCAGCCGCCATGAGCAAATCTCCGAACAAGCGTTGTCACTCGAGCAGGCCGCCGCCATCGCCCGTGCTTGGTCGCTGGTCCATGGTTTCACCATGCTGCTGCTCGATGGCCGCCTCTCCGGCATTCTTCGGCTGCTGCCGAAAGGCAACGACGCCGAAACCTTGCTGGATGCCATGCTCAGGGTCACCGTCGGCCGGCCGCCGGGAACGTAATCGACGCCTGTTCGTTTGATCCACGCAATCTGGGGAAGGTTCAGGAAGGTTGCGCGAAATACCTGACATCGATCCGGAATCGTCTTAGAACAGCGGCTTCGCGACCCAAGTCTCACCAGCGTGTCAGTTCCCAGTCGATCATGCCTGCCATTTCGTCGAAAAAACCTTATCGTATCGGCCGTTCCCAGACCGGGCTTGGCCTCTTCGCCACCAAACCGATCAAGAAGGGCAGCAAAATAGTCCGCTATTTTGGGCCGCTACTGGATTGCAAGAAGAAGAAGGACGAGGCGGTCGAGAATAAATATCTTTTCGAACTCAATGGCCGCTGGACCATCGACGGTTCGGTGCGCGAGAATATCGCGCGCTACA
This sequence comes from Alphaproteobacteria bacterium, assembly GCA_005884465.1. Lineage (GTDB taxonomy): Bacteria > Pseudomonadota > Alphaproteobacteria > Rhizobiales > Xanthobacteraceae > Bradyrhizobium. Next base: position 948 of record VAZH01000218.1, read on the forward strand.
TCAATCACGCCTGCAAGCCGAACGCGGAGTCCGACGTCCGTCCCCGCAAGCGCAAGGTCTTCATCCGCGCGATCAGGAACATCGAGCCCGGCGAAGAGATCAACTACGATTACGGCACCGATTACTTCAAGGCCTATCTGAAGCCGATCGGTTGCAAATGCGCGGCTTGCGAAAAGAAGCGCAAGAAGAAGCGCGCCGAGGCGCGAGCCGAACGGCTGCGCCTGAAAGCCAAGGCGGAGAGGAAGGCTTTGAAAAAGGCTGAAAAAGAGGCGGCGAAGGCCAGCAAACTAAAGCAACATCTGAACGGCGCCAACGGCGTGAAGTCGAATGGCAAGCTCTTCAACGGACACGGCAGCACAGCGGACCAAATGATTGCTGTGAAATCAGGAATTTCCGCCAGGCCCCCGGGCAAGCCGGGCCGGGAAAGCCGCGCCTCGGCTTAGGCTGCCGGCCCCCAGGAGCGTCATTGCGAGCCAACGGGTCGCGCGAATGCGCGCCCGATGACAGGCTCCGCGAAGCAATCCATAGCACGGCATAGTCACAGTGGATTGCTTCGTCGCGTTGCTCCTCGCAATGGCGAGCCTCAGGCCACCATCGCGGCGCCGCTCTTGCGCAGGCCGATATATTGCAGCTCGGCCAGGGCGCCGACCGCAATCGCCTGGATCGCGACAAAAGCTTCACCGAGCAGGTTCGGCGTCACCGCACCAGAGAACAGCAGCGCGATGCTGGCCAGCGTCCACGCCGCATTGCCTGATATCACGATCACGACCAACGGCTTCGGCATGGATTGCCGCGTGCCGAGCCAGCCGACCAGCGCGGCATAGGCGATCAGAAACAGACCGGTCTCGCCCAAGAGCGCCTCGGGCAGGCTCAGCCAGGGCGCGAGCGCGCCGGCGCCAAACGTCAGCAGCAAGGCGCTCACGCCGCTGAAAATGGCGTCAGCCAGGATGGCGCGGCGCAGAAACAGGGATGGATGGATCATGGCGGTTCTCCTTTTGGTGAGGGGCGGTTAATGGATCAGCGCGCCGGCTGGCGGCACAGCGCCAGGAGCTGACGCAACAGGCGGATCGGACACAGCGTCTTGCCGACGCTGTTCTCAACCGCCTGCACCTGCGCGAACACGAAGATGCCGGTGGTTTGCAGCAGCGGCTCGGGCATGTTGAGCGAATGCGCCAGCATCCGGGTTGCCAGATTGAGCATCCACGGGATGATTCCGGCGGGTGAGAAGGTGCTGGGTCGGGAAAGCGTGCTCATGCTCATCTCCTGTGATGCCAAGATGACCCGGCCGCATCGGCAATTCGATTACCTCAGGGGTAATGGAACGGGTGAAATTCGCGTGGTAGGTTTTTCGCCATGAACCCACAGACTGCCACCGCCCGAGCCGACCGAACCCAGCCCGTCCATATCGGCGATCACCTGCGCGAATGGCGGCAGCGCCGCCATCTCAGCCAGCTCGATCTCGCCGGCGATGCCGAGATTTCGGCGCGGCACCTAAGCTTCGTGGAAACCGGCCGCGCGGCGCCGTCGCGCGACATGGTGCTGAAGCTGGCGGAGCGGCTGAACGTGCCGTTGCGCGAGCGCAACGTGCTATTGGTGGCGGCGGGGTTCGCGCCGGCGTTTCCGCAGCGATCGCTGGATGATCCCGCGCTGAAATCGGCCCGCGAGGCGATCGATCTCGTGCTCAGGGCGCACGAGCCGAATCCGGCGCTGGCCTACGACCGGCACTGGAATCTGGTCTCGGCCAACCGCATGGTGATGCCGCTGCTGAAGGACATTCCGGCGCGATTGCTCGGCCAGCCGTTCAACATTCTGCGTCTTGCCTTTCACCCCGAGGGGCTGGCGCCGCGCACCGTCAACCTCGCCGAATGGTCGAGCCATCTCTTGGAGCGGCTGCACCGCCAGTGCGAGGCAACCGCCGATCCCGAGCTGATAAAGCTCTATCATGAGCTGAAAGCCTATCCGATGCCGGCGCGATCGGCGCCGCTGTCGTCCGACAATGTCGCGATCCCCTTCAAGATGCGGCTCAACGGCGACGTCTTGAGCTTTATTTCCACGACCATGATTTTCGGCACGCCGGTCGATATTACGCTGTCGGAATTGGCGCTGGAGACGTTCTTTCCCGCCGACGATTTTACCGCCGAGCGGATGCGGTCGATGGCGCCGCGCTGAGACGGCTTTTTGCGACGGGCCGGGTTTGCTTGCCCCGAAACCATCGGCTACAGATGATCGGCATGTCCACACCTTCCGATGCCGTCAGCACATACATTCTCGCCAAGGACGGTAATCGGCCGTTCTTGATGAGGCCCGTGTTTGCCGAAGACGCCGAATTGGAAATGGTGGTGAAGACCGATGCCATCTCATTTCCGAGCTCGGCAAAAGGAGTGAGCGCGATCGAGGACATTCTCGTGCGCCGTTTCGGTCTCGATTACGAGAATATTTATACCTTCTGCCTGTCACAACCTTCCGAAGCCAATCGGCGGCATTTTCCTTGTCATTGGTTGGTCGGGATGTCCGCCCGGAACGATGGTCGGGTGCGAATTGGCTGCGGGCGCTACGACTGGTATTTTGCGCCGGACAAGGAGTGCCGTGTCGAAAGGCTGGTCATTGCCATCGATGTCATGAAGATACTTCCGGCCGCCGACCTCGCAGCAAGCATGAAATGGTTGTCCAGCCTGCCGTATCCCTGGTGCGCGCCAGCCGACGCGATCAGAGATGTGCCGGCGATAGAGGAGTTGGCTGAGATCAAAACCTACTTGAAGCAGGTTCGCCCTGTCTTGCCGGAGCGATGAGTTCCGAAGCCGGCGCACTTGTTTCGCCTTCCGTCCGGCTTATTTTGGAAAAACATCGTTTCAGCGAGGACGCCCCGATGAGCACCCTAAGACCGCTTCAGATCGACATCGTCTCCGACGTAGTCTGCCCGTGGTGCTACATCGGCAAGCGCCGCATCGAGAACGCGCTGGCGCTGACGCCGGATGTGCCGGTCGAGATCCACTGGCGGCCGTTCTTCCTCAATTCCTGGGTGCCGCGCGAGGGGATCAGCCGCGACGAATACCTCACCACAAAATTCGGTTCGCCCGAAGCCTATAAGGGCATCGCCGGCCGCGTCGTTGCCGCCGCCAACGAAGAGGGCCTTGTCTACAGGCCCGATCTGGTCAAGCGACAGCCCAACACCATCGACTGCCATCGGCTGATTCATTGGGCCGACGCGAAGGGCAAATCGGCCGAGATGAAACAGCGGCTGATGGAGTTGTATTTCCGGGAGGGCGGCGATCTCACCGACACCAATGTGCTGGTGCGGGCGGCCGCCGATATCGGGCTCGACGCCGACGACGTGCGCAAGCGGCTTGCGACCGATGAAGATATGGAGCTGATCACGGCGCAGGCCAAAGACGCCTCCGACAAGGGCATCTCCGGCGTTCCGACTTTTGTGTTCGCGCAAAAATACGCGGTGTCCGGCGCGCAGCCCGCCGAACAGCTCGCCCGCGCCATCCGCCAGGTATCGGCAGAGGTGAATGCGCAGGCGGCGGAGTAGCGCTGGCGCGTCAGCAAGACTTGAACTTGGCGGGTGTCCGCGAGACAATCCAATGTGGAGATCCAATAATGAAGATAAGAATCGTCGTGCATGAGGCTGAAGAGGGCGGCTTCTGGGCCGAAGTCCCCGCCATTCCGGGCTGTGCTACGCAAGGCGACAGCATGGATGAGCTCATGCAAAATCTTCGCGAAGCGATTGAAGGATGTCTTTCGATTGAAGTCGCCCCGCCCGAACCGGGCGGCACCGAACGGATGCTGGAATTGCCTGCATGAAATCCTTATCCGGCCGCGACTTCGCTCATATCGTCGAGCGTCGTGGTTGGACCCTGCTTCGCGTAAATGGCAGTCATCATATCTACGGCAAGAGTGGAAGCGTCGTGCGGCTTTCAATTCCGATCCACGGCAACAACCGCTGAAGACGGGCCTGCTGCGACATTTGGCGAAGCTCGCGGAGATTTCAGACGACGATTTTTAACGCCGCACAGCATTGGCCTGAATGATGAGGCGTTTCTTCCTTCGCCGGCTCTTGCGGGGAGCGGGGCCTTCTCTGCGGTGAACAGCGGGCCTCGCCCGAACGCTGGGGCAGGTTGCTGACCGTGTTCAGTCCGCGGTCCGCAGGTGTCGCATCGTGAACTCGATCTGCCCGTTGGGAAGCTGTCGCCAGTTCTCGACGATCGGCGTGAAGTTTCCGTGCGGAAGCTGATTGAGGATTTCGCGGGCTTTGCAACGAGCTTCCTCAATTGTCAGCTTGAATATCTGCGGCGGCTGCATGGCGGACATCCGGGCTGCCAAATCATGGGGGCGAACGGGCATGTCAGACCTCCAGAGCAGGGGCTGGTACAAATCGCGCCGATCTTGGGCGTCCAGGCGTGAAATTGAAGGGCTGGAGAGGGTACCGCGACCATTATCCCCGCTAATCACCGGCTACGCAAACCGATTCTGCCCCAGCCTGTGCGCCGCACAAACGCTCGTTCCCGTACCCGGCGCGCCTTTCAGGGAAGTCGGCAAGCCGGGATGCCAATCCAACCCCGCTCATGCTTAAGAAGCGTTAACTATTTTGTGGCGTAATCGCCTCGACGATTCCGAAAGGAGTTTTCGATGGCAAAGTTCGCAATTGGCGACAAGGTCGACAAAGCAGCCGACGACCATCATGAGGCCGGCACTGTCATTGCGGTGTTCTCGACCACGGACGGCCATTTTCGCTACGCGGTCGACATGGAAGGCTACGGCGCGCTCGAGTTTTTCATCGAGGAAAATCTCGTCGTTCACGCTGACTAATTCCCTGACCGCGACAGAATCCGCGGAGTATAAGCGTCACTCCCCTTATCGGTTAAAGCGGGCTTTTCCCGTTTGTGCATCTATTTTGCGGATCGATCCGGCCCTAAAGGTTCGACCTGATCATCCTCTGACGCTGGCGGGGCGGCATGCCACTCGCCGAACGGATTGAGGCTGCTATAGTCCGGGGATTGCGCGGAGCGCCTTTCCAGCGAGGGGGCACCTTTCCAGCGGGGGCGTATGCGACGACGCGAGCTAATCACAATACTTGGCGGGGCTACGATATGGCCGCTTTTGGCGAGCGCGCAACAGCCGGCGCGAATGCCGCGTGTCATCCATCTCGCCCCGGTTGACATTCCGTCGCAGACTGACGCAACGCGTAGGCAACTGTACGACCTTGGTTACGTCGAAGGGCGTAATATTCGTCTCGAGTTTCGCAATGCAGCGGGAAACGCTGATGCGCTCCCAGCGCTGGCGCAAGAACTAGTGCAGGAGGGCGGCGTCGACGTCATTATCGCGATCAGCACGCCTGCCGCGCTGGCGGCCTACAAGGCAACGCAGACAATTCCGATCGTCGCCTTCACCGCCGTTGACCCGGTCACGTCGGGACTGGCGAATAGCCTCGCGCGTCCCGGTCGCAACGTAACCGGCGTCGCGGTTTTTTCCGAGGAAACCACTGTCAAGCGCGTCGAGCTGATGCGGGACGTTGTCCCGCGCGCGGTCCGGCTTGGAACGGTGACGACAAAAGTCACTAGCGGCGCACAGAGCCTTGGCGCACAGAGCCTTACGCCGGTTTTGGAGACCGGCCGTAAGCTCGGTTTTACGGTTGAAGCCATCAACGTCGATGACCCGGCCGATCTTGCCAAGGCGCTAAGCCCGGAAGTCCTCGCCGGATTTGACGCACTTGTGTTTGTCCCGGATGTCATACTCAACGCTCACATGGCCGAGGTCATCAAGATGGTCGGCCTGAGCAACAAACCTGCGATTTTTCCTTCGCCAGACTGGGTCGCCAATGGCGGCTTCATGTCGTACGGGCCTGATTTTTCCGATGCTACCCGTCACTTGATCTTGCAGGTTGATCGCGTTCTGAAAGGCGCAAAGCCAGGCGACTTGCCTTTCGAACGTCCCACCAAGTTCGATCTCAGGATCAACCTCCGCGTTGCCAAGGCGTTGGGCATCGAGCTGCCTCCAACCATCCTCGCCCGCGCCGACGAAGTGGTTGAGTAACCCGGCGATGTCCCACGCCGGTCAAGAATACGCACGGCCTCGGTCAACCCGTGGACTCCTGGTCATCCAACAATTGATGAATACTTGCCATCATCCGCGTGCAGGCTAAGTTCGGCCCAGGGATGGCAGAGAGAGACAGGCGATGAAGACCTTCACCGTCGCGGCGGCAATGCTGGCGTTGATCGCGCTGCCAGCGCACGCGCAAATGGGTGGCAAGCGGCATCAGGGCGACGCAAAGAAGACGGAGCAGAAAAAGCCGGAAGTGGACGAGAAGGCCTACAAGGCCGCGCTCGAGAGGATTCCGGAGCCGAAGCAGAAGTATGATCCCTGGGGCGTCGCTCGGCCCGCCGAGCCCGCCAAGCAAACGAAATAAGAAACCGATCCAGGCCGCTCGTGTCATGCCGACGGCGGTTGCGCCATGGCGCTGGCGCCGTCGCGCCTTCGTAGCTGGGGCCGAGATTTCGGCAACAGATCAAAAAAAGCCGCAGCGCCCGCTGTGGGCAAACTAGGAGAACGCGACGCCGATACGCTTGTCGCGGCTCCAGACCCGACGGCAGCGGCGGATGAATTGATCGGCCTTGATTTCAAGCGTGAATGATGTCGGCAGGCTGATGCTGCTTGCAAGCTCGAGAGTGGCGCCGCTTGTCGACAAATTGCGGACGACGCACGCTACCCCGCTGTCATCGAACGAGACCGTAGCGCCCTTCAGCACCTTGTGTCGCCGTACCGCTCTCCTCTCGACCGTGCTATCGCTCATCGTCGTGGTCCGCGTTTTTGTCCTGCTGAACCTGGCATGGTGGAGTTGCGGATTGATAAATCTGATCGGCTCCGTCCAGGCGTGCCAGTTTATGCTTGGTTTACGATGATGCGTTGCAATTCCCGGCTCGTCCTTGCAGCATTGCAAATCGGGCTGCACCATCGTGTTCATTGTACTGGACGTTGTAATTTTTTCGATGGTAGTATGGGATGGGTGGGCTCGGGCCATAGAGAGCCTCGCGTCGTTCACCCGTCATCGCGAGGGTTTCATGGCCGATCGCGCGCGCAATCAGCACGGACTGGGCAAGGCTGTTACTTTCAACGTGATCACGCCGATGCCTCGCCTGGGAACCTGGGTCGTCGGCTTTGTGCTGTGGTTCTTCGATCGTTTTAAATGGACCCAGAAAACTGCCAGGGGCCTGGCGTTTCTGCCGTTCGTTCATTGGGTCATCGTCAAGCGCGATTGCTTTCCGCAGCTGGATGGCGATAATCCCGCGGAAAAGCTGAATTACGATTATTTATTCTTTCTAAGCACGTTCAACGGTCCGTGGGGTCCCTACATCGAGGCATTCGCCG
>VAZH01000219.1 GCA_005884465.1 Alphaproteobacteria bacterium
TGGCGGATCGCGGCCGCCGGCTCGACCACATCTGGGTCTCGCGCGCCCTTAAAGCGTGTGTCAGCGATTTTTGGATCACGCGGGATGCGCGCGGCTGGGAGCGGCCGTCCGACCATGTGCCGGTCACGGTGACGCTGGAAGTGTGAGATCCCTATTCGGTCATTCCGGGGCGCGTCGAAGACGCGAACCCGGGAATCTCGAGCCGATAACTTGCGGATTCCGGGTCTCCGCCTTGCGGCGCATCCCGGAATGACGAGTGGCTCGTCAAATACTCAATTTCGAACCCGCGATCAAAATATCGCTGGCGATCTGGCTGGTGCGGTTGACGAATTCATCGCGCAGCCGGCGCGCCGCAGCGGGATCGCTTTCCAGCACGCGCTGAAACAGGCTGCGCGCAACGCGGATCACCGAGGAATTTTCCAGTGCGGTCGCGGTCGACGGCCGCTTCATCGCGGCCACGAGCGCAAGCTGGCCGATCAGCGCGCCCGGACCGGCGACAATTTCGGCGCCGGCGCCGTCCTCGATCCGGAACGCGCCGCGCTGAACAATATATCCGGCGTCGGCATCATCGCCTGCTTTGAAGAGCACGTCGCCTTGCGCGAAATCGCGCTGCTCGGAGCCGATCGCGAGCATGCGCAGCGCGGTCATGCCCAACAGGCGCAATGTCGGGACGCGCTCGAGCAGGACAACATCATCTTCGATCGACATGCAGGACCGGCTGCGTCATTACGGCGCCATCACGAATCGTTGCCGCGAATCGTATCACGGCACCAGCTTGTAGCCACCGGCTTCCGTCACCAATATCTCGGGATTGGCCGCATCTTTCTCGATCTTCTGACGCAGCCGATAGATGTGGGTTTCCAGGGTATGCGTGGTGACGCCTGAATTATAGCCCCACACTTCCTGCAGCAGCGTTTCACGCGATACCGGTAGCTGGCCGGCGCGATACAGGAAACGCAGGATCGCGGTTTCCTTTTCGGTCAGCCGCACTTTCCGGGCGTTGGCGCCGGTCAGCATCTTGGAGCCCGGCCGGAAACTGTAGGGACCGACCGAAAACACCGCGTCTTCGCTGGCTTCATGCTGGCGGAGCTGCGCCCGGATTCGTGCCAGCAGCACCGCAAATCGAAACGGTTTCGCCACATAGTCATTGGCGCCGGATTCGAGCCCGAGAATGGTGTCGGAATCGGTATCGTGGCCGGTGAGCATGATGATGGGCGCCTTGAAACCGCCCTTGCGCAACGAGCGCACGACTTCGCGGCCGTCGGTGTCCGGCAATCCGACATCCATCAGCACCAGATCGGGAGCGTTGGCTTTGGCGGCACTGGCGCCTTTGGCGCCGGTATCGACGGCGGAGGCTTCGAACTCGTCGTGCAGCGACAATTGCTCCACCAGCGTATCGCGCAGATCGGTATCGTCATCCACGATCAGGATCTTGCGGGCATTCGCCATGGGTACAATCCTCTCGGGGCGGCTGGGGCAAGCGGAGGCGCCTGTAGCCGCGTCTTGATAGGGTAAAGTCAGGGTACGTCAGGTCTTGATTCGTATGAGGTAGGGAACTGTCACTGATTCACAAGCCGAAATTTAGTCTACTCCAGAATCGCCGGGCATTCAGGTCAATGTCCCCAACAGGCGTGAATTAGAGCATCTGCCGTCGATCAGGCAACAAGGGATTTGCGATTCTCTGGGGGAAGTTCCATTATTTCAAGCACTTACCAGACAGGTCCGCGCGATCGGCCATTTTCCGCGATCAGGATTCAGCGCTCTGCCGGCGATCCGCGCCGGGGCTGGCTGACCGCGGGGGGCCAAACGATCCCGATCGCGCTTGGGCGTAGCGGCATCAGGGCCAACAAGCGTGAAGGCGATGGCGGCACCCCAAGGGGCATCTTCCGGCCCCGGCAGTTGTGGTGGCGCGCCGACCGCCATCCGCGGCCGCGTACGTTCTTGCCGGTTCGCGCCATCCGGCCCGAAGACGCCTGGTGCGAAGATCCTCAGAGCCGCCATTACAATCAGCCGGTGCGGCTGGATCGGGATCACGGCGGCGACCGGCTCAGGCGCGACGATCATCTCTACGATTTTATCGTGGAGATCGATCACAACAGCTCGCCGCGCATCGCCAACCGCGGCAGCGCGGTATTCTTGCATTTAGCCCGCGAGAATTTTTCTCCGACCGCGGGATGCGTTTCAATGACGAAGGGCGCGATGCTGCGGCTGCTGCAGCGACTGGGGCCGCAAACGAAGATTGTGATTGGGTGAGGGTTACAACGTCATTGCGAGCCAACGGGTCGCGCAAATGCGCGCTCGATGACAGGCTCCGCGAAGCAATCCAGAAGCTATGCGGGGGGAGAGGTATTGGATTGCTTGGTCGCTTACGCTCCTCGCAATGACGAAGCGGCCCGCGCTCCGAAAATCGCCGAGCCGACGCGCACGTGCGTGGCGCCTAACTGAATCGCGACGGCAAAATCGGCGCTCATGCCCATCGACAGGTTCTTCAACCCGTTGCGCGCCGCGATCTTCGCGGTCAGCGCGAAATGCGGCGCCGGCGCATCGTTGACCGGCGGAATGCACATCAACCCGGAAATTTCCAGGCCATATTTTTCGCGGCAGCCGGCAATGAAGGCGTCGGCGTCCACCGGCGCGACGCCGGCCTTCTGCGGCTCCTCGCCGGTATTGAGCTGGACGAACAATTGCGGCTGCCGTTTTTGCGACGCTATTTCCCTGGCTAACGCTTCGCAAATGCTCGGACGATCGACCGAATGAATGGCGTCGAACAGCGCGACGGCGTCCTTCGCCTTGTTGGATTGCAGCGGCCCGATCAGATGCAGCGCCAGGCCAGGGTAAGCCGACATTAACCCTGGCCATTTTGCCTTGGCTTCCTGCACGCGATTTTCGCCGAACACGCGCTGGCCGGCCTCGATCACCGGCGTGATTGCGCCGGCATCGAACGTTTTGGACACAGCGATCAGCGTCACCGACGCAGGGTCGCGCCGCGCTTGCTTGCAGGCGCGCGCGATTTCTTGCTCCACTGCGGAAAGCCCGTTTGGTAAATGCGCAGTTATCGGCAAGGAGTTTTCCGGCGCCATGTGATCTGTCAGTCATGAATTTACGGGTAGGTCGAATTTTACCGAGTTCGGGAAAGGCTTTTTGAACCCTTGCATCTACCTTGCATCCGGGTCGGGGGCAAAGATGTCACGCATCAGTTTCAACCGCAAAAGAGCGAAACTCAAGCAGCTTCTCGGAATCCGCGCGCGGCTCGCATTGCTGGCGCTGATCCTGGTGGCTCCGCTGATGCTGGACCGGGCCCGTTCGCTCGAGGATACCCGCGGCAGGCAGATCGCGCTTGCCTCTCAGGAATTCGCAGATCTCGCGCAGCACAGCGCCGATACCCAGCGCGAAGTCATCTCTTCGGTCGAGACGATGTTGAAATCGGCGGCCTATATCCGCGCCTCGGGAGGCGTCGGGCGCAGCTGCGAGATATTGCGCGCCAGCCTGCCGCTTAATCTGCCGTGGATCCTCAGCATCATGATCGTCAGCAAGAACGGGCTGGTTCAATGCTCGACCTTGAACAAACTCGTCGGCCTCGATCTCAGCGACCGCGAATACTTTAAGCAGGCGCGCGAAACCGGCGGCTTCGTTTTCAGCGACTTTCTGTTCGCCAAATCCAGCGAGAGACCGATCGTGATGGCCGCCTATCCGGTATCGGCGATCAATCGCGAGGAGGATGCAATCGTCGTTGCCGGCATAAATCTCGACTGGATGTCGAAGATCATGAGCAATCTCGGCAGCCGCCCCGGCGTTTCGGCCGTGCTGGTCGATGGCGCGGGCGTGGTCCTGGCGGCGCCGGCGGACCAGGCCAGCATGATCGGCCGTCCGCTTGATACCTTGCCGCTATTGTCCGCCGTGGCCGAGAAGGTGATCGGCTCGGACCAGCCTGACGGGTCGCTTTCGTTCGCAGACGGCGGGGGCTCAAAACGCATCGTCCACTTCGTACGCATTCCCGGCACCCAATCGCGCCTGGTCGTCAGCATCGATGAGAGCAGTGTAACGGCCGCGATCAACCGCGAAATTCGCAGCGCCTATCTGCAACTGTTGTTCGTCTGCCTGTTCGTGCTGCTCGGCGCGCTGGTCGCCGCGGAGAAGCTGATTATCCGGCCGATCAATATGATGGTGGCGATGGCGAAACGGTTCGGCGAAGGTGACCGGTCGGTCCGCGCGGCGCGTAACCGCCTGCCGGCAGAATTTGTTCCGCTGGCCCGCGCGTTCAACGCGATGACGGCGCGGCTCATCGAGCGCGAGCGCGAACTGGTCGCCACCAACGCGCGCCTCACCGTGATTGCCTCGATCGACATGCTGTCCGGGCTTGCCAACCGGCGCGGCTTTCAGAGCCGGCTCGACTTCGAATGGATGAAGGCCCAGCAACACGGCAGCGAACTGTCGCTTTTGATGATCGACGTCGATCACTTCAAGCTGTTCAACGACAGCTATGGCCATCCCGAGGGCGATGTCTGCCTTGCCAGGCTCGGGGAAACCCTGGCCGGAATTGCCGCCGAGACCATGGGTTTTGCCGGCCGCTACGGCGGCGAGGAATTTTGTCTGCTCGTGCCCAACACCGACTCAAAGCGGGCCCTGGAGATCGGCGAGATCGTGCGCGCCGCGGTCCTGAACCTGGCGATGCCTCATTGCACCTCTCACTATCAAACCGTCACCGTCAGCGTCGGCGTGGCCTGTGCCAAGCCGAATGACAAGCAGCAGCCGGGCGACCTGATCGAGGCCGCCGATGCCGCGCTCTATGCCGCCAAGCATCGCGGCCGCAACGCCGTGGTCGAGCACGGCGTTGTCCGGCTCACGGACGGCGCGATAGCGCTGGCGAGCTGAGGGGTTTGCGGCCAACCTTTTGAACTGCCGGGCGTTGACCCCTCGCGGTCTTTTGTGGCCTAGTCCGCCGTCCTTTTGAACGGCCCTTAAATCCACGAAAAGTCCTTAAGATTCCATGACCTCCGAACGCTACAACGCACGCGAAACCGAGCCGCGCTGGCAGCGCCGCTGGGACGAACAGGCGATCTTCGCCTCCAAAAACGACGACCCGCGGCCGAAATATTACGTGCTCGAGATGTTCCCCTATCCGTCCGGGCGCATCCATATCGGGCATGTCCGCAACTACACGCTCGGTGACGTGCTGGCGCGCTACATGCGGGCCAAAGGCCATAACGTGCTGCACCCGATGGGCTGGGACGCGTTCGGGCTGCCGGCGGAAAATGCCGCGATCGAGCGCAAGGTCGCGCCGAAGGCGTGGACCTACGACAATATCGCGGCGATGAAAAAGCAGCTGCAGTCGATCGGGCTGTCGCTCGACTGGTCGCGCGAGTTCGCGACCTGCGATCCCTCTTATTACAAGCATCAGCAGAAGCTGTTTCTGGATTTTCTCCGCGCCGGGCTCGCCGAGCGCGAGGAGCGCAAGCTCAACTGGGATCCGGTGGACATGACCGTGCTTGCCAACGAGCAGGTGATCGACGGCCGCGGCTGGCGTTCCGGCGCGCCGGTCGAGCAGCGCGAGATGAAGCAGTGGGTGTTCAAGATATCAAAATATTCGCAGGAGCTGTTGGACGCGCTCGATACGCTGGATCGCTGGCCCGACAAAGTTCGCCTGATGCAGCGCAACTGGATCGGGCGCTCGGAAGGTTTGCTGATCCGTTTCGCGCTCGACCCAGTAACCGCGCCGGAGGGCGCGAACGAATTGACGATTTTTACCACGCGGCATGACACGCTGTTCGGCGCCAAATTCATGGCGATCGCGCCGGATCATCCGTTGGCGCTAGCCGCGGCCGCAAAAAATCCAAAACTGGCGGAATTCATCGCGGAAGCAAAACGTCACGGCACCGCGCAGGAAATCATCGATACCGCCGAAAAACTCGGTTTCGATACCGGGATCAAGGCGATCCATCCCTTTGATGCGAATTGGAA
>VAZH01000164.1 GCA_005884465.1 Alphaproteobacteria bacterium
AGGCGTTGCGCGCGGCGAGCGCCACTCCGATCAGCGATGCGCCGCCGAACAAGAGATTGATGCCGACCAGCAGTCCGATCGCCCATTCCGCCGAGCCTGGAAGCCCGGCGATGATCATGGCGGCAATCAGAATGTCCAACAGGCCGGCGAACAGCATCCAGCTCCAGCGCTCGGATAATTCGCGCCGATGCTCCAAGGCGTACATGATGGTGGCGACGCCTTCGGCGAGGAAATAGGCCCCGACAACGATGGTGAGAGTAAGCGTGCCCTGCACCGGCTTTGCCAACAGGATGATGCCGGCGCCAACCGCCAGCACCGCCGAAATCAGCGACCACCAGAAGCCCGGCATCTGCCGGGCCCAGAACGTCAGCGCCAGGCCGGCGATACCGCTGATCAGAAACATCCAGCCCAGGAAAATGGTGACGGCAAGGCTCGCAAGCGGCGGCACGATCATTGCTGCCAGCCCCAGGACCACGAGCAGGATGCCTTCGATCAAAAAGGCCTGCCAATGCTCGCGTACCGCAGCGCGCATTTCCGATTGCATCCTGGTGACGTCCTGGGGAAGGGTCATGGAAATTCTCCTGATGCTGGCACAGATGACGCCGCATTATGGCGCCCCAATATGACGTTCGCCAATGCCGCCGATTCAAATTTGTTCATTGAACGTGGGCTAGCCACGGCCGGGCGCGGAGGAAAAGCCCTCCGGCGTCGTGCGCATCCGGTTGCGACCGAGGACATAGATCGCCGTGGTGGCTACCAATAGGGCGCCGCCGATCAGGATGGAGACAAGGCCGATCGGAACGAGAACCAGCGCCATGTTACGATCAGGATTTGCCAGCCAATGATGGATCGATGTCAGCACAAAGGCCAAACCTGCAAATCCAGCGCCGCCGCCCACCACCAGCAACGCCCACATCCGTCGCAGTTGGCTTAACCGCTCGCGTGCGATTTCGGTGCGGGGCGCATGATGACGGCCGACCCGCCGCACCAGGCGCACCGCAAACGCAATCGCGCTGAATCCGATCAGCACGCTCGCCGCTCCCAGGGTTAGTCTGGTGGATCCCTCGATGTCGGGGACTTGCTGCAGCGTCAGCAATGGGAAATCGAAAGCAGCGTGCAGCGCAAGTGGCGCAAACAGCATCAGGATTCGGCTCGAAATGCGCGCCCAGTCGCGGTGGTGCCGGTGCGCGCCAAGCGCAGTGCCGGCTCGCCCCATCGCAAGATAGGCGCCGGCGATGATGCCGAGCGCACCATGGAACGGCACGGTCAGGACGCTGCGCAATGCGGCCAGCGATTGCCACATCTCCGCATGCCGCACGAGATAGGCGAGGTTTTCGTAGGCCGCAAAGCCAAGCCCCGCCGCGGCACCATAGACCACGGTGTCCATCGGATCGGCGAAAGGCCGGCGCCGCACCGAAACGGCGACAATAACGAGAATCTTGACGGTTTCCTCTGGAAGGGCGACCCCGAATACCGAATGCAAGGCTCGCGCAACCCAGGGGTTTTCGGGAGCTGCCAGTATCGAGGCAAACGGCGCGCGCACCACGCCGAGCAGCGAAATGCTGGCGGCGCCAAGCAGAAAGGCGGTCCAGACCTTGGCGGGCGGGCCCGGGCGCTCGTCGGCGGCGATCACAAGCCATAGTAACAGCAGCGCCGGCGCCACCGCCGCGGTGCCAATTACGGTCGGAAGGGATTCAAGGAGATTCATCAGCATGGCAAATATGCCATTTTTCTCAAGTATCTACCGCGCCAAACGCGCGGGAAGTGCGACCGCAAGCCGCGGGGCAATGATTTCCTCCGACTTCGGACTCGGTGCACCCCAATCAGCAGCCGCGGCAGATATCCCTCAGCCGCGCACTTTAGGATTGTCCGACCGCTAACAACATCGTCCTGTGCTTTAGGTTCGACCGAACCTTGGCTCACGAGTTGTCCCTCCCCGCGGAACTTGGAAGCATCAGATCGGTTAGAGCAGACGGTCTTTGGGACCGGCACACATTTGAAAGGGAGTATTATGATGCGCGTACTGATCATTCCGGTGGCCGCCATAGCGCTGGCATTGTCGGCAGCCGGCGCCATGGCACAAACTGGCGGCGCGAGCGGCACCAGCGGTGGTGCTGTAGCAAAGTCAGGATCCGATGCAACCGCGCCGATGGCCGCCACAGGCCCAAGGGCCGCGATGGCGAAGGCTACGACGAAAGGCAAAAAGAAAAAGAAGGCGAAGAAGATGTAGCTGGAAGAAGATGTAGCTCTAGGACACAACCCGCCGGTTCGCTCCGGCGGGTTTTCCCTTGGCTGCACAAATTGTGGATCAGGCCCGATGTCGGCACCGCGCCGCCGGGTGCACATGATCGGGCTGACCGAGACGCGCGAGATCACGCCTTATCTTTGAGTGCACCCGGACACGACATGGTGAAATCGTCCAGGATCACCGCATGCGATTGCTGCTGCTGAAAATTCGTCGATCTGGTGCATCGACGCCGAGAGAGGCCCGAACACTCCATAGGCAATTTCGCCGCCGGCGAGCGCCAAAAGCAGCAACGCCAGCAACAGATAGAATCGTCGATCGGTCATTCGGACCCCCCGGCGCGGATATGCTGAGTCGATGGCCTCGGCTCCTAAAGCTACTTACCGCGCCGACCACCAATGTGCGGCCTGCGCAGTTTGGGCGGGCGCGCCCCTGAGACAACGCCGCGCCGCTTCAATTTCGGCGTCGGTGGCCCCGTGGCCTCGTGCCCACATCTCGGCAGCGGACGCCGAATATTTGGCTACATAAAACCGAACTACGGAGCACGAAGCGCGATGAATCAGGCCGGAGCGCTCGGCGGCTTGCGCCTGCGGAACCAATCCAATGCAAACGGCAACAACGCACCCCCAGCGTGACAACATTTCAACCCCCATTACCCCGGACCAGTTGCGTTACAAGTTCCATCGATCGAACCTGCATCGCACGCACAGTGAAACTAAAATGAATTTGGCCGAGTCGCGGGTCGAACCACAAGTTACCGATGAAGGAAGTCTGACTTCTCCACGCGTCTTTAATATGAGCAGAACGTGCCGGTGCTAAAATGCCGGTCGTGCAGCAAAGTGGCGTTACGCACCAGCTTGCACATGAGAGTTCGGCATCATCAACCTTCCGGCACTCCCGCATTATCCGCCCGGCGGCTCGCTCTCCAAAATTCGCGTGTGCGCAACCACGCGCGTGAAGTCCGTAAATCGTCTTGTCATTGATGATCGACGGCTTGGCGAGTTTTTTGCCACGAAGTTTGCATAGATTCGATTCGGGCATACCGTTGGGCCAGCGCTTTGGTTGGGGAGCCCGACGTGCGTCGTCCGGACAACGTTGCACGTCGGGCCGCTTCTAAAGAGAGGGGTGCTGCGAGCGCGTTAACCTCTGGTTAACCAGATCGTCTCAGCGTCAGGTTATCGCGACGGAACCGGAGCAGGCGGGGAGCCGGCAGTCGCGTGAGAGGCCGTCCGGTGTAGCGCCCGGGCGGCCTTTTCCTTTTTCTCGCGCATGGACACGCCGCCCGTTTCGTCGACCGCGTTGAACAGATCATCCCGTTTCGTATTTATTGCCATCGACGACCAGGGGCACCGCGCGCAAACATCGTGTCGATCATCGAGACCTTAATCATGTCTATGATTGTCCAGCCGCATATATTTGGATCGGACATCTGTTGAAGACAAAAATGGGGTGCTTAAGCTAAGCCATTGAAAAAGCTGGCGCTCCCTAGCGGAATCGAACCGCTCTCTCCACCGTGAAAGGGTGGCGTCCTAACCGATAGACGAAGGGAGCGAGATCGGTCCGCCACGCCCGGCCGGTCGCGGCATCTCGCTTTGGTCGCAAACAAATACACCCGGCAAATCAACGCTTTGGGCTTGGGATGGCGTCGAACCCGGACCGTGGCGAATTGATCCCGATGGCGGCGGGCGAACGTATAGTGGCGTTTGCGGGGCCGGGCAAGCCGCCGGCAATCCCGTTTTGACGGTAAATGAAGCGTCGCCCGTGCCACGCAAACACCCTTAATCCTTTGTGAACTGTCAACGGTTTTTAAAGCCTATTGCGGTAAGGAGGTGGCCAAAGCCTTTTGGATTCAGGTTTACCTCAAGAAATTGCTCTACTTTAACGACTGCCGCGTATCGTGTTCGTAAAACCGGTATCCCTTTTCGCGGAATACGCGGTGGAGCAACTGAAATGGACGCAGAAATAAAGCCGCGGGACCCGCGCAAATCGCTGCGCCAGCCCGGATGGATCACCTTCGAAGGTGGCTTCGCGACACGCCCGTGCATCGTGGAGGATTTGTCCGCAACCGGTGCGAAAATCACGACTGAGGAGCTGATCGTGTTGCCTGCCAGTTTCCGACTGGCGTTCGCGCGCGACGCCAGAACGGGGCGCAACTGCGCAGTAGTGTGGCGCCGCGGCCAGACGGTTGGCGTCAAGTTCGTCCGCTAGCATCGATAGCCCAGAGGCGATAATAGGAGAGGATGCGAAACATTCTCCTTGCGATCGCTGTTGCGATGCTGCCGGCCGCGGCGGCCGAGCCGCCCAGCAGCCAAAAGCCGGACAAACCAGTGGCCTCGGGCAGGCTGCTGTCGCTGAAGGGTGCCGGCGCCGGCAATTCTCGCGCCGCCTATGGACCGGGTTTCGTCAAGCTCGACGGCACTGATACCTGCGTGAAGATCGGTGGTGCGATTGGCATCGGAGTAGGCAGCTCCAGCGGTTCGCGCTGAGCCAACGAGGCGAGGTGCATTGCAACTCGATATCATCGTTCCCGTTGTAATGAGTTGCGCGCTGCTGTGGTGGGTGAGCCGCGGCGTGAGCTGGACCACGCGCCTGGTGGTGACGGTCATCACGCTGGCGGTGATCATTTGTATTCTGCTGTTCGAGCGGTCCGGCCTCTACGTCATTCCGTGGCGGGAGTGAACGAGCGAACCCGAATCGGGGGTTCCCGGAGTGCAATTGCACCTCACGACATCGGCGGCGCGACGAATTGCGCAAATCCGGCGCGGCCCGAAAATTGCGCGAACCAGCGTTCGAGGTGGGCGAGCGGCGGTTTGCTGATGCCCTCGACCCCGAACCAGCGCCTTGCATAGGCACCGAGCGCGATGTCGGCGAGGGTAAAATCCTCGCCTTCGATGAACCGCCGCGTCTCCAGCTGCGCGTCGACGATGCGCCACTGCGCGGCCTCGGCGTCGGCATCTTTCTGGATCGCGACCATGTCCCGTTGCTCGACCGGCGTTCGCACCAGTGCCCAGAACACCGGTCGGTCGACCGGCTGCAAGGTCGAAAGCGTCCAGTCGAGCCACCGGTCGACACTCGCGCGCCGCTTCGGCGCCTGCGGATAGATCGGCGATCCCTCCCGATAGGCGAGCACGAGATAGCGCATGATCGAATTGGATTCCCAAAGCACGAAATCGCCGTCCACCAGCGTCGGGACGCGCCCGTTCGGATTCATCGCGAGGTAGGCGGGCTCGTTGTTGCGGCCGAACGCCATGCCGGCATCGATGCGCTCATAGGTGAGATCGAGTTCGCGTAAGCACCACAGCACTTTTTGAACATTGACCGAATTGGCGCGGCCCCAGATCGTCAGTTGTCCCGGTTGGTTGTTCGGCACGGTTGTTCGCTCCCGATATCAGCCGCTCTGCAAAAAGGCCCCGCCATTGACGGAGCCCGATTTGCGCAGGTATGCTTGGTCAAGCGTCAGCGGCCGAAGAACAGCCACAACAGAATAATCACCGGTATAGGCACGCCCAGCAACCAGAGCAAAATTCCACGTCCCATGATCTCCTCCATGCATTCTTCACGTGATTCAACAATGCAAAAGGCGAGATTGGGTTCCAACGAAAGCAACGGAAACAGGATTTGCGGAGCGCCCTTTCCGGCTTCTGAATTTCAGAAAAGGAAAAGTCCTACCAGTGTCCTGTGTTCGGCATCGAGGCCCACGGCTCGGCCGGCGGCTTCGCGTCGCCCTTCTGCAAAAGCTCGATCGAATGCAGATCCGGCGAGCGCACAAACGCCATCTGACCATCGCGCGGCGGGCGGTTGATGGTGATGCCCATTTTCTTCAGGCGGTCGCAGGTCGCGTAGATATCGTCGACCTCGTAGGCGAGGTGGCCGAAATAGCGGTCCTCGCCGTATTTCTCCTCATCCCAATTGTAGGTGAGTTCGACCAGCGGCGCGCCGCGTCCCTTGGCGGCTTTCAGCAGGCCCTCGTCTTCGGGGGCGCACAAGAACACCAGGGTGTATTTCGCCTTGTCGTTGTCGACGCGGCGGACTTCCTTCAATCCCAGCGCATCCCGGTAGAATTTCAGCGCGTTGTCGAGGTTGCGGACGCGCAGCATGGTGTGGAGATAACGCATGTTTCCTGTCTCCCTGGATATATTGAAGAGATTGGC
>VAZH01000226.1 GCA_005884465.1 Alphaproteobacteria bacterium
CACCATCGAGCACATGCGCGCGATGAAGGACCGCGCCATCGTCTGCAACATCGGCCACTTCGACAACGAGATCCAGATCGCGCACTTGCGCAATCTGAAATGGACCAACATCAAGCCGCAGGTCGACGAGATCACCTTCCCGGACGGCAAGCGCATGATCCTGCTGTCGGAAGGGCGGTTGGTGAACCTCGGCAACGCGATGGGGCATCCGAGCTTTGTGATGTCGGCGTCCTTCACCAACCAGACGCTGGCTCAGATCGAGCTGTTCGCCAACAACAGTGGCGGCAAGTACGACAAGAAGGTCTACGTGCTCCCGAAGTCGCTCGATGAAAAAGTGGCACGGCTGCATCTCGCCAAGATCGGCGTCAAGCTGACAAAGCTGCGACCGGATCAGGCCGAATATATCGGCGTCAAGCCGGAAGGCCCGTTCAAGCCGGAGCATTACCGGTATTGAGAACGACGTGCGTGTGCCGTCGCCCTTCGAGGGCCGCGAAGAGCGGCCACCACAGGGTGACGGCAACATTGGCACCGTCATCCTGGGGTGCGAGCCTCTTCGGCGAGCCTCGAAGGATGAGACGCGAAAGCACAGTTGGTCTCGGTACGTTCGGGAGTCGCTGCGCTTGCCAGTTGATTTTCTGCCGATTTGCGGGCTAATCAAACGATGGAAACGACCGCAAACGAACATGTCGATGTGCTGATCGTCGGCGCCGGGTTGTCCGGCATCGGCGCGGGTTATCATCTGCAGCGCAATTGTCCGGCCAAGAGTTTTGTCATTCTCGAGGGCCGCGACTGCATCGGCGGCACCTGGGACCTGTTCCGTTATCCGGGCATCCGCTCCGACAGCGACATGTTTACGATGGGCTATTCGTTCAAGCCATGGATCGAGCCGAAGGCGATCGCCGACGGGCCGCGAATCCTGAACTACGTCCGCGAGACCGCCGCCGAGAACGGCATCGACAACAAAATCCGCTTCAATCATCGGGTCAAGCGGGCGTCATGGTCGTCGCCGGACGCGCGCTGGACCGTGGAGGCCGAGCGCTCGCGGGGAGGCGAGGGCGCTGCCGAGATCGTGCGCTTCACCTGCAACTTCCTGTTCATGTGCTCTGGCTATTACAAATATGAGGAAGGCTATACGCCGGAGTTCTCCGGCAGAGGAGATTTCACGGGCCCCATCGTGCACCCGCAGAAATGGCCTGAAGACCTCGACTATGCCGGCAAGCGCGTGGTGGTGATCGGCTCGGGCGCGACCGCGGTGACGCTGGTGCCGGCGATGGCCAGGACCGCAGCGCATGTCACCATGCTGCAGCGTTCGCCGACCTACGTGGTGTCGCGTCCGGCGCAGGACCCGCTTGCCAACAAATTGCGGCGCAATCTGCCGGCCAGGCTCGCTTACCATCTAATCCGCTGGCGCAACGTGATGTGGGGCATGTATTTCTTCCAGCTCAGCCGGCGGAAGCCGGCGCGGGTCAAGCAATTGATCCTCGGCGGCGTGAGAATGGCGCTCGGTCCCGACTACGACATCGCCACCCATTTCACGCCACGCTACAATCCCTGGGATCAGCGGCTGTGCCTGGTGCCTGACGGCGATCTGTTCAACGCGATCAAGGAAAAGCGTGCTTCGGTCGTAACCAAGGCGATCGACAGCTTCACGAAGAACGGCATCAGGCTGAAGGACGGCAGCGAGCTCGAGGCCGACATCATCGTCACTGCCACCGGCCTTAATCTACAGGTGGTTGGCGGTATGGAAGTGAGCGTCGACGGCCGCGCCATCGATTTCGCCAGGACACTGAACTACAAGGGCATGATGTATTCGGATGTACCCAATCTGGCGTCTTCGTTCGGCTACACCAACGCGTCGTGGACGCTGAAATGCGACCTCACTTGCGGATATGTCTGCCGCCTGATCAATTACATGGACCGGCACGGCTACAAGCAATGCATGCCGCACAACGTCGATCCCTCGATCACTGAAGTGCCGTGGATAGATTTCTCGTCCGGGTACGTGCAGCGCTCGATCGCGAAGATGCCGAAGCAGGGCTCGAAACGGCCATGGCGGCTCTATCAAAATTACGCGCTCGACATCGTCACGCTGCGCTTCGGCAAGGTGGATGACGGGGTGATGCGATATTCGTGAGGGCAACGTACCCTGACGCCACTATGCGGGCAAGATAACCCGGTCATTTCCGCTCGCCTGCGCAGCCTTGATGAGTTGTAGCGAAGCGAGACGACAGCCTTCTGCATCTTGACGAATTCTTCAGGGGCGAGGCTTGAGGCCCACGGGATTCGCTCCCAAGTTTCTTCCACAGCATGCGGCAACATCGACATCGGGACCAAATTGGTGTGAACCCGACAGCTCACGGATTCTGCTTGCCCGCATTTGTCGGGCAGGCATCTGTTCAGGCGCACTCCACAGCCAACCATGGCACGAAGGAGATTCACCAGTGGCAACCATCAAAATATCCGAAGATATCAACCTTCAACGCCGTCGCCTTTTTGGGACTGTGGCGACGAGCATTGCTGCTGCGCAACTGATCTTGAGCGGTTCCGCGCATGCCCAACCGAGCAAGGCAAAACCGGCACATCTACCGAACATCAAGCCGGGGACCAACACGTCATTCGGCCCGCTGAAACAGATCGATGCCGGCCTCCTCAATATCGGATACGCTGAAGCCGGTCCTGCCGATGGCCCCGCAGTGATTCTGCTGCACGGCTGGCCCTACGACATTCACAGCTACGTCGATGTCGCGCCCTTGCTGGCCGCAGCAGGCTACCGGGCGATTGTCCCGTATCTGCGCGGCTATGGCACGACGCGCTTTCTTTCAAATGAAACGGTTCGCAGCGGCCAGCCGTCGGCGGTTGCTGTCGATATCATCGCCTTGATGGATGCTCTCAAAATCGAGAAGGCCACCCTCGCCGGGTTTGATTGGGGCGCTCGCACCGCCAACATCATCGCAGCGCTGTGGCCGGAGCGTTGCAAGGCCATGGTCTCCGTCAGCGGTTATCTGATCGGCAGCCAGGAATCCGGCAAGATGCCGCTGCCGCCAAGGGCTGAGCTTCAATGGTGGTACCAGTTCTATTTCGCCACCGAACGCGGCCGCGCCGGCTACGACAAATACCGACATGATTTTGCAAAGCTCATTTGGCAGCTCGCCTCGCCGAAGTGGGAGTTTGATGATGCCACGTTCGATCGCTCGGCTGCGTCGTTCGACAACGCCGATCATGTCGCCATCGTAATTCATAATTATCGCTGGCGGCTCGGCCTGGCTGAAGGCGATGCCAAATATCACGATCTGGATAAACGGCTTGCCGAAGGCCCTGGCATCACCGTGCCCACCATTACGCTTGAAGGCGACGCCAACGGCGCACCTCATCCGGACCCCAATTCCTATGCCAGGAAATTCTCCGGCAAATATGCGCACCGGACCATCGAGGGCGGCATCGGGCACAATCTGCCTCAAGAAGCCCCGCACGCCTTTGCCGAAGCGGTCATCGAAGTCGATCGGTATTGATCGTGCGGACCGACCGTCAAGGGGGTCGATGCGCTATGCGTCGTTTTGCGTAATCGCCCGCTTTTTGCGAATCGGCGATCGTGGGGACGGTTAACGCCGTGTTAATCGCCGAGTTCTACGCTTTTCAGGTCGAGGCTTAACGCAAGAGGAAGGCCATGGAGGCCCAGCGAATCGCCATAGATGCCGTGGTCGCGCTGACCGACTGCGATCGCGATGCCGTCACAGCCTTCATCCGCAGGCTTTATCTCGCCGGCGTCAAGGATCCCAAACGCCTGACATTCAAGGGCCTGCAGGCAATGGCGCGGCCCTGAAGGCTAGCCACGCCTCGCTGTTACTCCGTGAAACTTAAGCCGCCGCGGCAATCGACTTCAGGAAACCGTCGATTTCGGCCTGCAGGCTGGTGGTCGAGTCCGACAATTGCTTGGCCGATGACAACAACTGGCTCGATGCCGCGCCGGTCTGGTTGGCGCCATGGCTCACTTCGGCGATGGTGCCGGCGACTTGCGTGGTGCCATCAGCGGTACGCTGGATATTGCCGGAAATTTCCTGGGTGGCGGCGCCCTGTTCCTCGATCGCCGCCGATATCGCGGTGGTGATCTCGGAAATCTTGCCGATGGTCGAACTGATCATCTTGATCGAGCCGACCGCTTCCTGGGTCGCGGTCTGCATGCCCGCGATCTGGATGCCGATTTCGTCGGTCGCCTTGGCGGTCTGACTGGCGAGCGCCTTGACCTCCTGGGCGACCACGGCGAAGCCGCGGCCGGCTTCGCCGGCGCGCGCCGCCTCGATGGTGGCGTTGAGCGCAAGAAGGTTGGTCTGCTCGGCGACCGAGGTGATCAGCTTGATCACGTCGCCGATCCGGTTGGCGGCCTGCGACAGCGCATTGATGCGCGAGTCGGTTTCGTCGGCCTGCTTCACGGCGCTTGAGGCGATGCGGTTGGATTCCTGAACCTGCGCCGAAATCTCGCGCACCGAGCTGGCAAGCTGTTCGGTGGCCGATGCCACCGATTGCACGTTGTTGGAGGCGTCTTCCGAGGCATTGGCGACCACGGTGGCAAGCCGCGTGGTGTTGCCGGCATTGTCGCTCAGCGCGCGCGCGGTGGTCTCCAATTCGTCTGATGCCGACGACAGCGAAGTGATGATGGTGCGGAAGCGATCGCTCGCTTCCGCAATGGCGTCCTTGCGGATCTTGCGGTTGGAGCCGAAGTAGAACGCGACCACGTTTTCGGTGTCCAGCATGTTGGCCCTGGCGATCGTGTTCAGCATCAGGGTTTTCTTGTCGCGCGCGGCCTGTGCGGCCCGCCGGAAACGCGGTATCTGAACTTCGGTCTCGACCGCCTTCATCAACCGGTCGGCGATGAACATCAACCGGCAGCCGACATACCATTGAGGTGCGACGCCGGCGCGCTGGTTGAACTCGCAAAACCGCGCGATCGATTGATTGTAAGCGGTGCCGAAATCACCCGCGGCGATCAGGTCCCAGTGCTCGACCTGCATCCGAATGGCCTCCTGCATCGCGCCGTCCTTCAAGATTCCGGAGGAGGGGTCGTAATGCCGGACCTTGTCGTAGAACCGCGCCAGAATGCCGGGCAGGCATTTTGCGAAGAATGGCCGCATCTCGCGTAACGTCGACCGCATCGCCTCGTCGATCTCCAGCAAATCGAGGCGAACGGCGTTCCAGTCGGGGGTCATTGGCGGCTCCAGCGCGAGGATCGTGGCTCCCGCCATTTAAAGTGGGCATGGTTAACGGACTGCGAACTTGCACGTAGTTCTACGGGGAAGAGCGCAAAAAACCCTCGTGTCCCGGACGCCGTGCAGCGTTCTTTACGATGCATCGCAGGGGCCGGGACCCACTGGAAGGGGATGCCATGGACCCCGGATCAGCAGCGCACCGCCATAGCGCGAAGACGCGCGTGAACGCGCTTATGGCGCCGCGCAGCATCCGGGGCACGGGCCGACGAGGTTATTGGTCCTTGCCGATCGTGGCCTTCAGTACGCCGATGCCGTCGAACGGATTGGTAACCCCCAAATCGGAAAGATGCCGCATCCTGGTCGATGGCGTGGAATGCGTTTGGCGCGAAGGACAGGCTTTCATGTTCGACGAGACTTTCATCCACGCTGCCGAGAATGCGACCGATCAAAATCGGATCATCCTGTTTTGCGACGTCGAACGGCCGATTTGGGATTAGAGGAATTTGACAATTCGGACCGACTGAGCGCATGCAGGTTTAAGTATGCAAGATCGCATCCAGGCCAGGGCATTTGTAGCCGCAGGAAGGGAATGATTCGTTGATGTTCGCAGAACCTTACGACAAGTGTCCCCTGTGCTTCGGCAAAAGGCTTAAGCCTGACTTTTATCTTGAATTTCGAAATCGCTACGCCCTCCGATGGGATCGGTGTCGCAGCTGCGGGTTCACGTTCATGAATCCTCGGCTGCTGCCTAGCGAAATGTACCCCATATACACGACGCCGGAATATTGGCGCAACGCATATCG
>VAZH01000227.1 GCA_005884465.1 Alphaproteobacteria bacterium
GTTTCCGAGCCTGTCTGAACGATTATTCAGATTGGTACCGCTCCAAAAAGGGCTGAATTTAACCCGCCCATGCCGCACTGTGCACTGCATCACAGTGCAGTGATCAGCTTGAATTTCGTGGTCCGTTCGATCGGGACGTCGCCGGGGTTCGCGCCGTTGAGAATCTTGTCTACGTAAAGGCGGCACGGCGTCACGTGTCAGGAAAGTTCACCCCATACTCCCTCAGTCCGCCGCTCGCCGGGAATTCCAGGGCGCCAGTCGCGGCAAGCGAGCCCTTTTCAGCAGACGCGGCAATCGGGTTTCACCCTTCAGAATTCGCCCTGCATAGATTCCGGCCTACTCAGCCCGCTGCTCGGCACGGCTGGAGAGCACCGGCATCGGGATCGCGGCGCCTGCAGGGCCACGCTGCTACGCCACCAAGCGTCGCCATGAACTCGCGCCGCTTCATTCGATCACCTTGTCGGCGCCGGCGAGCAGCGTCGCCGGTACGGTGTGCCCAAGGGCTTTCGCGGTCTTGAGGTTGATCGCTAGCTCGAATTTCGAAGCCTGATAGTAGGGGATCTCGCCGGGATTTGCGCCGCGCAGGATGGCGTCGATGTCGTTGGCCACCCGTTTGTTCAACTCCACGAGGTCGAACGAGTACGCAATCAATCCGCCGGCATCGACGAACTCCGAAAACGGATACATTGCCGGAAGTTTCGCCGCGCCGATCAGATTCGCGATGAGGGAATGGTTCGCCAAGACCGAAGGCTATCTCAAGATCCTGCGCGCCATTGCCGACCTCGACATGTTCTGGGTCGAGATCGACAGTTTCAATCCCGAAGCGCTCGGCTATATCAGGCGCCAAAGTCCGCACCCGGTCTCATCATGTGAAACGCTGTTGGGCTTGCGCGAATTCCTGCCCTATTTCCGCGAGCAGGCGATGGATGTCGCCATCGACACGCCATGCAACGGAGTCTGGCAGTCGATGAAGATCGCTTCTGCTGCAGAGGCATGCGAGGTCAACGTCGCGCCGCATAACTTCTACGGCCACCTCTGCACCATGATGAACGCCCATTTCAGCGCGGCGGTGCCGAATTTGCGGATCATGGAGACCGACATCGACCGGCTGCCGTGGGATCACGAGCTTTTCACCCACGTGCCGGAGATCGAGAACGGTCATCTGATCATGCCAGAGCGGCCCGGCTGGGGCACCGAGCCCAACGAAGACGCGCTTCGCGCTCATCCGCCAAAGGGCAATGTCGGGCTTTTGAACTATGGTCAAAAAGCCTGAGTGGCAGCCCGCTTACGCGCATCGCGGACGCGGATTACAACCCCGCTATGGCAGCATCGGCGGGGCATTGGCATAGGATAAGAATTCGCTAATTTGTGCTGGGAGACACAGCCGTTGCTTCAACTGAAACAGTCGAGAGTCTCGTCAGGTTGACGTTCCAGCCAATCATGATCGCCGCAACGCCAGATATCAGCAACAATGTGCTGCAAAGAACGACGATGCCGAGTACCCGTTTTCGATAGGCGGTGCGATTCGCTGTCGCCTTTCGATCGTGCTGCCCCTCGCCGAGTCCGGATATCACAGCCTCGAAATGTTGACCGGTCGGAAACCGCAACAGATTTCCACTTTCGGAACCAGAATTGAACGGACGAATTGCTTTGAGCCGTTTCCCTGCAAGACCAGGAAGGCTCCGGTGGCACGTCATGGCCGATCTCCAATGCAGCCCGCGGGGATCTCTCGCCCGCTCTTAAAATAGCTTTTCGACACCACCCGCGAATGTGAACTCATTCACAGCAGCAAACAAAAAAGAGTTCGGATTATTTTCTATGCACGCGTGAACACCCAAACCGACTCCAAGGCCGCGGTCGCAGCTCTGCGTTACGGGTGCATGCTCTAGCACATTCGCCGCAAATTGAACATTCAGGCACCGCAGAAAAAGCAGGCAAATGAAAGTTCCCTGTGGAGTGGAATGCGAAAGAGAATGCCCGAATCATTCAACAAGGTTCCCGAGGTAACCCTCGCTTTCTGGATCATTAGAATTGCAGCTACAACGCCAGGTGAGACCGGCGGCGACACCGTTCTGCCGCAATGGGCCGGCGAGCATCCGGGCCAGCCCGAGATGGTGCGGAAGTATAGAGGCTTGCTGGTCCGAAGGCTTTGATACCCGGAATCGAGCTACTCGCGCCCTTGAGCGCGCCGCGGCTTGGCATGCAGGGCCCCAAGTATGCTCGGCGAGCCGAGAACCGCGAATTCCTCACGCGAGGTCAGATAGCCCAGCGCCTCGTCCAGGGTTTCTGCATCTTCAATTTTTGCCCGCGCAATTGCGAGATGGGGGTTGATTTGGCCGCGATTGCGGCTTCTATCCCGCGGCAAATTCATCAAATGCGCGTCCAACAGCCGGGGGTCGCTGTGGAGTTCGAGCAACGGGCGTTCGATGGCCGCACCTGCGGCGCTCGCCAATTCGTTTGCGCGAACTAGAACCTGGGGAGGCGCCTTCTCCTCCGGAGTGCGAAATAGTCTGGAGTTGGGGTTGGACGCTTTTGAAGTCAGCATTGCGATTGGGATAGAAAGCAGCAGGCCGAGAATGACTGGCGCCATCCAAAGCAGCAACGGCAACGACACCGCGAACGCGCTGGCAGCCATCCCGACACCAAAAAGGGTCGGCACCGCACATTTGCGGGTTAATTCCTCGCGAGACCATTCGCCGTCGTCACGACGCTGAACCTGCCAGCCCACATCACGTCCCAGCAGAATTTCTCCCATCGCAGTGGATTGAAAGATCATCATCACGGGCGCTATCAGACCTGACAGAAAGGTCTCGATCATAAGACCCATAAAGACAACAAGACCTCCCCCGAATTGCTTGCGGCCGCGCGTCCGGATGGCAAGCAAAATACAGGCGAGCAGTTTAGGCACGATCAGCAATCCCATCGTGCCGACGAAAACCCAGGCGGCGAGAATTGGATCTTCAGCAGGCCATTTCGGAAACAGGGAAAATCCTTTCGGAAAATACTCGGGCCGCACGAAATGAGCCTGCAAAGAGATCAGAATTCCGAACACCAGAAACAGCAGCCAGAGCGGCGCGGTGAGATATGTCCCAATCCCGGTAAGAAGATGAAGCCGCGATACCCAATGCAGGCCGCGCGCCGGGAGCACCGCGAGATGTTGAAGGTTGCCCTGGCACCATCGCCGGTCGCGCGCAGCGAAATCCAGGAGCGACGGCGGGCATTCTTCGAAGCTGCCGCCCAAGGCGGGCACCATTCTGATCGCCCAGCCTGCTCGCCGCATCAGCGCCGATTCGACAAAATCGTGGCTGAGAATATGACCGCCAAACGGCTTGCGGCCCGGCAGGTGAGGCAGGCCCGCGTCCTGCGCGAATGCGCGCACGCGAATGATGGCGTTGTGCCCCCAATAGTTGCCTTCGGAGCCGTGCCACCACGCAATGCCTGCGGCTACCAAAGGCCCGTACAGCCGTCCCGAAAATTGCTGCAACCGGGCAAATAGAGTTTTCGCATTCACGATGATCGGCAGCGTCTGGATAAGGGCGACGCCAGGATGGCTTTCCATAGCGGACACCAGCCGGACGATGGTGTCGCCGGTCATCAGGCTGTCGGCATCCAGGATGATCATGTGATCATAAGCCGCGCCGAACCGCTTGACCCAGTCTTCAATATTGCCGGATTTTCGCGCGGTATTTTCCAGGCGGTGACGATAAAAAATATTTTGGGCGCCGACATCCTCGCGAAGACGCAGGAAGCATTTCTCTTCCGCTATCCAGATCGAAGGGCTCGTTGTATCGCTCAGCACAAACCAGTCGAACCTTGAACTGTATCCGGACTGGCCGACCGACTCGTACATCGCACGAAGTCGAGCCATGATCCGGTAAGGGTCTTCGTTGTAGGTCGGCAGCAACATTGCGCTCCTGCTCTCGATCGACGGCAGTGGTGCGTCGGGATCGATGCCCAGCGGATCCCGGGTGCGCAATAGCAGCACCGCGAAGCCGGCCAACGCTGACATGAACGAGAAGGCAATCCATGCAAACAGCGGCACGAACAAGAACAGCACCGTCCATTCAAGCATCGTGACGCCCCCGACCTGGAGGACTTCATACATTTCGTAGCAGCCGGCCCCGGTCATGGCAGCGGTGCCTGCAAAAATGCAGGCGCGCCGCAGCGCCACCGACTCCAAGGCGGCCGATTGATTGCCTGCCCTGCTCTCAAAGTCTCGCAACGGCTGCTTTGACATTGCCATCGGCGATTCCGGCGGAAGGAATTGCGCTCGCGCACCGCCGTCAGGCTTAATGTCAGGATGTTGCGTTAAGGTGTCCATCGATAAACCCACACCTCCGATATGGCATCGCTGCCCTGCATCAGGGATGCGCGTAGCTCGAGGGGATTCTTATCTTTCCCTGAAAGTTCAAAACTCAGTCGCCAGCCTCCGGTCACAGGATTCGGCTGGATGACAACGTTTCGGATTTCGGCTTTTTCCGCGGTGATGTTGCCTCGGATGCTGTCGGGATCGACCGACTTCAATTTTTCACCGACTAAATCCAGAACGAATATTTTTGCATCGTCGCCCTTCGCGCCAACGCCTGTGCGTGAAAAACGTGCAAGCGATGTGGGCTTGGGAGCATCCGGTCCCCAATGCAGGCGATAGGTGTAGGTATGCTCGCCCTTGGCCTGCAGGCTGTTCTTCGGCCGCCAAAAGCCGGCGATATTGTCGTGGATCTCCTCCTTCGTCGGAATTTCGATCAGGTGAACCGTGCCTTCGCCCCAATCCCCAATCGGCTCGGCCCACAGGCTTGGCCGCTTTTCAAAGCTTGACTCGATATCTTGATACTCCCGGAAATCCTTCTCCCGCTGCATCAAGCCGAAACCGCGAGGATTGAGATCGGAAAAGGCGCTGATCTGAAGATCTTTGGGATTGCTGAGCGGACGCCAAAGTTCCTCCCCCTGGCCGTTGAATATTGCGAGGCCATCGGAATCATGCACCGAGGGACGAAAATCGTCGACGTCGATCCGATCGTTCGGCCCAAAGAAAAACATGCTGGTCATCGGCGCGAGGCCGGGACGATCAAGATCCACGCGCGGATAGATCGCCATTTCGACATCGAAGACCGTGGTTGCACCCGGTCGTATCGTGAAACGATAGGCTGCAGCCGCGCTCTCGCTGTCCAGCAACGCATGCACGACGATGGAATTGGCCTTCGCAGCCGGCTTTTCGATCCAGAACGTCTTGAACGAGGGGAATTCCTCCCCCTTGGTCTCGCCCGTGTTGATCGCCAGTCCCCGAGCTGACAGCCCGTAGATTTCTCCTTTTGCGACCGCGCGGAAATAGCTGGCGCCCAGAAAAACGCAAACCTCGTCGTAATAATCAGGCCTGTTGATCGGCGCGTGAATCCGAAATCCTGCGAAACCCAGATCCACCTCGGGACTGGGTGGCGGGGTGCTGCTGAAGGAAAAGTAGTCCGAGCGGTATGCAATCCTGGTGGCCTGGCCGTTCGCGATCTCGTAGATGTCCACTCTTGGCGCGTAGTAGAAGCCGCGATGGAAGAATTGCACTTCGAAGGGCAATTTCTCGCCGCGCCACAACGCGTGCTCGGGAGAAAAACGTATCGCGCGGTAGTGATCGTAATCCAGGTTCTTCAGGCTGTCCGGCAATTTGGAATCTGGCGCCTTGAAAGGTTTGCTGGCTGCATCACGGGCGCTTTGTCGAACAATCGATCGATCAAACGCGAACGACTCGGCGCGCGCCGGCCATGCCGGACCACTCGCAGTCGACGACACGAGCGGCAAGGCAGCTGCAGCCTGAAGAAAACGTCGGCGGTTCAAGGAGCCTCCAGAGCGCTGAAGAATGACGCTTAGAAACTCTCATCGGGGCTGCATGTTCCGATCTGGGAAGCGCGGCCGATTGCAGCGAGGGAAAGCTGGAGATGGTTGACCCTCTCCGACGCCTGACGCCTCATTCTGGCGTTGCCAGAACCAAGCAATCGAAGCAAACTCGGGCGATACGATCATCGTAGTGCCGCATCCCGTTCGGAGAGGTCGTCTGATGTACTACGTGACCGCAGTGCTGGTTGTGCTAGCGGGCCTGTTCTATGCCGCCGGCCATCATGAAATCGGTAGCCTTGGTGTCGAGATGTGCCGGTACGGCAGTACGTTCTGCGAGAATCCGTTCTACGTCTTGGTCGGCGCCGCCCTGGCGGCGGTATGGGCCACGTTTGTCAGCATCCGCTGAGGCGGCCAAGCCGAATCGAGACAACATGCCAAGCGCTAGGGCGGTGCAGGGTTTGCCGGCTCAACGGGCTTCGGGCCCGGCAGTTTCGGTTCGAGCTCGGACTTGGGGGCGGTCGGGGTAACCCTCGCTCCGACGGCCCGTGCGGCATCCCCGGTTGTCCTGTAGTTCGCGACTTCCGCAGTTTGGACCTTGGCTCTGGTCCACGGACCGCGATCGACAATCACCATTGCCAGCACGCCGAAAACCGCAACCGCGATCGCGATCACGACGGGGTGGCCCAGCATTCGCTTCCAATGATTTTTCGTCATCGAGGGTGCCTCACTTGACGCTTCCTCACGAAATAAATCCTGATGGCGGGGAAGGTTCCTGTCGGGAGGCACCGAAGGCTTCCGAACATTTCAAGAGCGAGCCGATCTTCGGTCAGCAACCATCCGGATTACGCTCGATCGGTACCGGTTCCATGGTCCCGACAGCGACGCGCTTCCGCCGTTGCGATCGATCACACCTTGAAAAGTTTGGCATAGCGCGCCTTGATCTCCTCGCTCTGCGCCAGCACCGCGGCGGGATCCGACTTGAGCAATTTCAGCGTGGACAGCGGCGGATGGCCGGGCTTTTCCTTGACCTGCGCATGAAACGAGCGATGCGCGAAATTATCGACCAGCAATTGCTGTCCCTCCGAACTAAAAAAGAAGCTCTGGAACAGCCGCGCTGCATTCGGATTCGGGGCGCTGCGGAACACGCCACTGGGAACGACGATGAGCGGTGAACCTTCGCTCGCATAGACGACCTCGACCGGCTGGCGCTG